>NZ_MCGS01000010.1:0-290143 GCF_002607755.1 Serratia sp. BW106 | reverse complement strand
GATTTATTCAACAAAGCCACGTCAAACATATACTGGTGCCGGCCTGACAATGTCATTTCTGACGGTGGGGCCGCCATCCATCAAGGATTCGGAGCGGGTGTGGTGCGCCAACGATCGTCAGAAAAGCCTGCAGAACGCAATGGCTGGTTTTTTGGCAGGCAAAGATAGCTCAGAAAAATGTAAAAATCTGGTGATTAAAAAATCCGCTCTACACTAGCGACTGGGAGTGACGGTGACGCCTGTCATGGTGGTATTGGATAGCTCAGTGCACTCTTTCATCGGCTGCGTTTTTCCCGATAAAAATTCTCGCTGAACTCCAGTAAACTTTTTAGTGGGCGACCAGACCCGTGTAAGCATAGCGTGGGTCTGGTCTCATGGTTCTATTGTCCAGAATGCGTCCTGGCTAGCTGCGCCATATCTTTCTCTAAACGGTCGAGGCAGTCAGCGTGAATATCCGCCGGTGATGCTGCGCCCGTCAGAGTCATCGTTACCTTCATATCTTCAGCATACAGGCGCAGCAGGTGTGCGACACCAGCTTCTCCTGCCGTCGCCAGCGCATAAATATATGAACGTCCCAGCAGTACCCCTTTTGCGCCAAGGGCAAGCATCCGGATAACGTCCACCCCGGAACGCACTCCTGAATCGACCAGAACCGTGAGATCATCGCCGATGGCATCTACCACCCGAGGTAGCGCCCTGGCCGTTGGAATTGCGCCATCAAGCTGCCTGCCCCCGTGATTAGAAACCACAATGCCATCAGCGCCCAGACGGACGGCATTCTTTGCATCTTCAGGGTCAAGGATACCCTTGATAATCAGCTTCCCTTTCCAGCTGTCGCGTATCCACTCCAAATCGTGCCATGCAATGGAGGGGTCGAAGTTATTGCTTATAAACCCCATATAGTCGTCCATCGTCATCTTGTGTCCGGTGTAGGTTTCAATGTTGCCAAACGACAGGGGTCTGCCAGCCAGCCCAACGTCTATGGCCCAACGGGGGTGGGTACAGGCCTGCAGATATTGTCTCAGAGTGGCGCACGGTCCGGACATACCCGAGCGATTATCGCGATAGCGCGAGCCGGGGATGGGCATATCGACGGTGAAAACCAGCGTTTTCATCCCTGCGGCCCACGAGCGTTCGAGAGCATTGCGCATGTAACCGCGATCTTTAAGCACGTACAGCTGTGACCAGAGCTCTCCGGAGGCATGCTGCGCAACTTCTTCTATCGGGCATACCGATACCGTGGAAAGGGTATAAGGGATGCCGGCGTCGGTTGCGGCTCGCGCCGCTTTGACTTCGCCGCGCCGTGCGTACATGCCAGTGGCTCCTACAGGACCCAGCGCGACCGGCATTGCCCATGACGTTCCAAGGATATTAGTCGTCAGCGTCGGGTCGCCAACACCACAAAGCACCCGCTGACGCAGCGCAATTGAGGCGAGTTCAGTTGAGTTCGCGTGCATGGTATTTTCTGCTACTGCGCCGCCATCAATATAATCAAACAGAAATCGAGGAAGGCGATGACGGGCGGCCTCACGATAATCGGCGGGAGCTGAAACGATCATTTTTCTTTCCTTATAGATCTTAACTAAATTTATGTTCTGTAGGCAGATAGACTATAGGTCCAATGAAATGAGGGGGGAAATGAAATTTTAGAATCCCGGTCATGCAGAAAGGGAATAACCTGTTTTTTAAACGCTGGTGATTTTTCTGATGAAGTATTTCTGCTGAAAATGTGTTCATTCTCTGACAGCAATATTTGATAAATAACTGCGCGGAAAGTAGATAACTTTGAAGGTACTCAGCCCGGATTGTGCGATGTGGTCAATCGCCAAAAAGGAACAAACAAACCAGCCCCCCAAGTATAGTGGGTATTTTTAACGTCAGGACTTCAGTTAAAGAAAATCATCTCAGTCGAGAAGAAATGGAGCAGATGGGAATCACCGAGAGCGTTGTCATCGATATGATTGAAAAAGTCGTTGCGCATGTGTTGCTGTGGATGGCGGAAAAGCGCTTGTTTTTTTTCGATTATTTTACCTGATGAAGCTTGACCTAGGGAAGGTGCGAACAAGTCCCTGATATGAGATCATGTTTGTCATCTGGAGCCATGGAACAGGGTTCATCATGAGTCATCAACTTACCTTCGCCGACAGTGAATTCAGCAGTAAGCGCCGTCAGACCAGAAAAGAGATTTTCTTGTCCCGCATGGAGCAGATTCTGCCATGGCAAAACATGGTGGAAGTCATCGAGCCGTTTTACCCCAAGGCTGGTAATGGCCGGCGACCTTATCCGCTGGAAACCATGCTACGCATTCACTGCATGCAGCATTGGTACAACCTGAGCGATGGCGCGATGGAAGATGCTCTGTACGAAATCGCCTCCATGCGTCTGTTTGCCCGGTTATCCCTGGATAGCGCCTTGCCGGACCGCACCACCATCATGAATTTCCGCCACCTGCTGGAGCAGCATCAACTGGCCCGCCAATTGTTCAAGACCATCAATCGCTGGCTGGCCGAAGCAGGCGTCATGATGACTCAAGGCACCTTGGTCGATGCCACCATCATTGAGGCACCCAGCTCGACCAAGAAGGGGTCCGCTTGGAAAACGGAAATTATCCCACTCTAAGACTGCTTTTTGTACAATTCGGTATCGACTGTGCGTAATGGCCGATATTTCCCGGACCCCAGCTTAAGATTGTTACGCCAGACGTAATCACCACTCAGATTGATATGTTCCCAGCCCAGAGGAGAAAGATGAGATACCAGTTGCTCATTTATCGGGATACCTTTTCGTTTCAGTGACTCAATGGCTCTTTCTATATATACCGTGTTCCACAACATGATCGCCGCTGTCAGTAACGTCAGCCCGCTGGCGCGGTAACTTTGATTCTCCAGCCCACGATCCCTTATCTCACCCAGACGGTGCATAAAAACCGCTCGCGCAAGGGCATTACGGGCCTCACCCTTATTCAGCCCCGCCTGTACGCGTCGGCGCAGACCGGGATCTCGGAACCAATCCAGCATAAACAGTGTCCGCTCGATGCGGCCAATCTCTCTCAGCGCTTTGGCAAGCCCATTCTGTTTTGGGTAACTGGCTAACTTTTTCATCATCAGCGATGCGGTGACTGTCCCCTGCTTAATCGAGGTTGCCAGACGCAATACCTCATCCCAGTGCGCCTCAATGTCTTTGATATTCAGGCTGGTTGTTGATATGACGGACTGAAGCCCCGGATAGCGATCTGCCTTTCCATGAATAAACAGCCGCTTGTCATGAAGATCCCGGATCCTCGGCGCAAAAGCGAACCCCAGCAGGTGCATCAGAGCGAAAACATGTTCAGTGAAACCTGCGGTATCGGTGTAATGCTCGGTAATTTCCAGATCGCTTTCATTGTACAGCAGACCATCAAGCACGTGGGTTGAGTCGCGCACCCGGCTGATCACTTTGGCGTAGAACGGGCTATATTGGTCTGAGATATGCGTATAAATCTGCACGCCTGGCTCCTGACCATACTTAAGATTGACCTGACCCGCATAACGCCCGTGACTGCCTACCCGAAAGTTTTGCCCGTCTGACGACGATGTTGTACCGTCGCCCCAGAATGCAGCCAGAGGTCGCGCTTTCTGAGCGTTGACCAGCTCGGCCAGTGCCGCTGAATAGGTTTCATCTCTTATGTACCATGCCTGAATACCTTCGAGTGACGATTTTGTTGCCCCCGGGCAGGACTCCGCCATTTTTGTCAGCCCCAGATTAATGCCGTCGGCCAGAATTGTGGTCAACAACAGTCTTCCGTCTTTTGGTCTGACGTTATTATTTTTGAGGTGCGCGAAGTGATGCGTAAACCCTGTCCAGCTGTCCACTTCTTCCAGTATCTCGGTAATTTTCGGATGAGGAAGCATGCCATAAACCAAATCGGCAAAGGGGGAAATACCCGAAGGAACGCTGTTCTCCAGCGGAGTGATTTTTACGCCTTTATCTGAGATATCAACATCGGGCAAATCACCGGCAAGAGCCATCGCGTTAACTTCTTCCAGACGCGATGCAAGAAGCGTCATACGGGCCTGAAGATAAGCCTGGCAATCGGTCTGAACGGCCAATTGTAACTGGTCATTATGTCGGGATTTCTCAAACTCAGCAGCCGGGATGAGATAATCATCAAAATTTCTGTAGCGGCGCGATCCTTTTACCCAAATATCACCTGAGCGTAACGCCCCCTTGAGCTCATTCAGTACGCAAAACTCGTAGTACTTGCGGTCGATTCCTGAAGGCGTGAGTACCAGTTTTCGCCAGCTTTCAGGGATAAACCCTGTTGGCGCTGCGGGCGGGACTTTACGAAGTTGTTTACGGTACATTTCCCTGATGGTGTCCAGCGCATCGCTGAGCGTCTGCGCAGCAGGTGTTGCGATGAACTGCAATGCTGACAGCATACGCGGGGCGTATTTACGCAGCGTACTGTATTTTTCGGTGATGAGGTGAAGCGGGTCGAAATTGCCCTTACGGGAGAGAAACTGTGTTTCTTCCAGGCTGTTGGCGAACTCCTGCCAGGGAAGGACATCTTCTATCGCTGCCCAGGGATCTTCACCGGATTCTCTGGCATGCAGCAGTGCCTGACCGACAGTAACATATTGTTTCAACTTGCTCTGGATGAGTTTCCCCGTCAGCTGAAGCCTCTCGGCCTGTGTACGTTTTGCCTGGCTGAACAGCGTACTCATAATACGTTCGTGCAGTTCGATAACCTCATCGGTCAGTGTGGCCCGCGCTTCCTGAATGACACAAACCAGCGTAGCGTAACGTCTGACATCGGTGAATTTTGCCAGATCTCTGCTGCTCATTTTCCGGCCCTCACGCGCCAGTTTAAGTAACCTGTTCTGGTGAACGGAAAGCGCAATACCACCAGGCAATTCCAGCGCAGCGATGGAATTAAGCCGATCGATATGTTGCAGCACATTTTTACCGTTTATTTTACCGGGAGGTTGAAGTAGCCATGCCAGACGGGAAGGTTGTTCACCCTCTGATATGAGCAGGCTGTCGAGTGCTGATTCATGCTGCTTTTCCAGTTGCGCAGTAAGTGCCGAAAATACGGCTCTGTCAGCGAGCGTGACGACTTCGGCAAGCGTCCGTTCTATCACATCAACAGAAGGGAAAATAACATTATTGTTATGTAGCCAGCTGAGCATTTCTTCCGCAAGTATAAATCCTTTGTCAGTACGCATGGCATAGGGGTGAAGATGCCGGATACAGTCTTTTTGCAGTGACCGACTGAACGGAGATAATTTCAAGTAGCGATAAAGTTCAGTCAGATGTTCCCAGCGAGTTTGCTCTCTTGAGGCATATTCCGGCCATAGATCAGGTTGAAGCTTCAGCCGGGAAGCGATTCTGGATATGACGCCACTGTGAGGGATATTACTTTTGTCCGGAATAAATCCAGGTCCGCGCAGATAACAGAGTAATACAGCAAAGCCCAGGCGATTTGCTGGCCGTCGGTGTTTATTAATGAGTGCAATATCATGTTCATTCAGAAAACACATGCGCGTCAGAAGAACGTCATCATCCGGCACAACCAGCAAGCGTTCTTTTTCTTCACTACTGAGTATTTGTCTCCGTGGCATAGATGCTTCCTCTGCATATAGTTGATTTGAGTTATCACTTCACACTGACCGAAACCGGTCGGTTTCGTACACCGATCGGACAATGTGTCCGAAAGTGAGTGAAATTAATTTCGTACATGCATTATAATTCGTACATCCATTTCGTACGGAAATTTGCACTATGTCACGGGTTTTTGCTTACTGCCGGGTTTCAACTCTGGAGCAAACCACAGAGAACCAGCGCAGAGAAATCGAAACTGCCGGTTTTGCTGTCAGACCCCAGCGAATAATTGAGGAACATATCAGTGGCTCGGTTGCTGCCAGCGAACGCCCCGGATTTATCCGGCTGCTTGATCGCATGGAAAATGGTGATGTGATGATTGTCACCAAGCTGGACCGTCTTGGGCGTAATGCCATGGATATAAGAAAAACAGTTGAGCAACTGGCTGCGTCAGATATTCGTGTTCACTGTCTGGCGCTCGGAGGTGTTGATCTGACAAGCGCAGCCGGGAGAATGACCATGCAGGTTATTTCAGCTGTAGCAGAATTTGAGAGGGATCTGCTACTTGAACGCACGCACTCAGGTATTGCGAGGGCAAGAGCCGCAGGAAAGCGGTTTGGTCGTCCTTCCATACTGAACGAAGAACAGCAACTGACTGTTATTTTACGTATTGAAGCCGGAACAAGTATTAGCGCTATTGCACGCGAGTTTGGTACAACGAGGCAAACCATCCTCAGGGTGAAAGCTGCACATTCAGCGCCTGAGAATCCCTCTTCAGGTTCAATTTGATCCTGTAACTGGCATTCCTTTTCCAAAAAGCAATTTGATCAATGAAGCACATTATTACTCGAAAACATCTGGTCATCCCTGACCAGAAATTTCAGTAGAGGCAAAGAAATTGCTTAATACGTGCGCTACTGTTTTCACTGAAGAAAATCTCCGGTGGTTCGTTAGCCTGAATGACCCCACCCTCCATAAAGATGACCCGGTCAGCCACTTCGCGTGCAAAACGCAGTTCGTGAGTGACGACGATCATTGTCATTCCTGCACGAGCAAGATCACGCATGACAGTCAGGACTTCATCCCGGAGTTCAGGATCAAGTGCCGAAGTCGGTTCATCAAAGAAAATCACCTCAGGATCCATTGACAGGCCGCGGGCAATGGCCACTCGTTGCTTTTGTCCACCGGAGAGTTTTGTCGGATAGCTTGTCGCTTTCTCAGAAAGACCGACCTGTTTTAGCAGCGCCATACCACGCTCACGAGCCAGATTTTTATTGACCTTTTTAACGCTGATAAGCCCCTCAATCACATTTTCCAGCGCCGTTTTGTGCGGGAATAAATTAAAAGACTGAAAGACCATCGCTGTTTTCTGGCGCAGCTGCGTAATCTCGTGTCGATCTGTACGTGTCAGTGCGGTTCCCGCCTGAATGGCGATGCGGTGCCCGCAGATTTCCAGCGTGCCACTGTCAGGCTGTTCCAGGAAGTTCAGCGATCGTAATAGTGTAGTTTTACCGGAACCTGATGGCCCTAACACCACCACGACTTCTCCTGCCTTAACCTGCAGATCGACCTGTTTCAATACCACCTGATCGTCGAATGCTTTTGCCAGAGCGCTGACCGCGACTTTGATTATTTCACTGCTCATCACATATGCCTCGTCAGGCGGCCTTCCAGCCAGGTTTGGAAAATGGTCAGAACCTGATTAATCATCCAGTAGATAAAACCCACCATGAGAAACATTTCCATATAGCGGAAGGTGGTCGCACCTATCTGCTCAGCCACGCGGGTCAACTCCATCACCGTAACGGTAGAGGCCAGTGAAGTATCCTTCATCAGCGCAATTAGACGGCTGCCCAGCGGTGGCAAGGCGATACGGAATGCCTGTGGCAGGATGATGCGTTTCAGACTGGTCCAGTAGCCCATACCCATCGACATGCAGGCTTCCCATTGCCCTTTATCCACGCTATTGATACCAGAACGAAAATTCTCGCTCAGGTAAGACGCTGAGAAGAGGGTCAGGGATGTCAGTGCAGCCGGAACCGGATCCATGGTGATACCCAATCTCGGCAGCCCGAAATAGATGAGCAGGATCTGCACCAGTAACGGCGTGCCACGGAAAATCGAAACGTAGGTGAAAGCCAGAATACGCAATACTCTGAGCGTGGAGTTACGCATTAGCGCAACTCCCATCCCAAGCACGCTACCCAGGATAAAGGCACTGATGCCCAGTCCCAGCGTCATCACAATCGCTTGCTTTAAAAGCGGTAAGGAGCGCAGAAAAAGTTCATACATCACTTAACCTCAGCTTTGGCTTTCTCGATATCTGCCGTCATCTGATAATCCGGGCCGATATACTTCTGAGATAATTTCATGACGGTACCATCGGCAATCATCTCCTGAATCGCTTTATCAATCGCGTCTTTCAGGCTGCTGTGACCTTTGGGCATCGCGGCGGCTGAAAGCTGGAAAGTCAGCGGCTGACCAACCGCCTTAATTGGCAGATTATTGGCTTTGCGGTACTTCTCGCCACCAAAGAATGATGAGATAACCACATCTATACGGCCGGTTGCCAGGTCGTTAAATACCAGACCACCGTTTTCATACCCCAAAACTTTGGATTGCTTAAGATGTTCTAACGACCAGGATTCATTTGTAGTCCCGGTGGTTGCGCCGACTTTTTTACCGTCCAGGTCAGACTGTTCATGAATATCTTTATTGCTATCAAGCACAAAGATACGGAACTCTTCCACCCCATAAGGTGCGGAAAAATCCACCTGCTCCTCACGCACTGCAGTAGGAGTGAGGTCATTCATCACCAGATCGTACTTACCGGTTTTCAACCCTTCCACAAAATTTTTAAAGGTATCTGCCACAAAGGTAATGTGAGGAATACCAATACGTTTCGCAATCTCCTTTGCCATTGCCACGTCGTAACCATCCGGCTGGTTCTGATCGTTAATGAAGCTCCACGGCGGACTTGCCTGCGTGTTGGCAATACGAATATCACCCTTAGCGCGCAGTTCGGCCAGCGTATTGTCCGCAGCACTGGCACTCATCGCGCTCAGAGAGAGAACTGCACCCAGTGCCAGAGACATAAAGCGGAGTTGCGTTTTCATTGTTATACCCTTGTCGTCTTATGGTGTGAAAAACTAACCTGCCGACTGCTGCCAGGCTTCAAGCGCCTGCTGCAAATCGGCAATCAGTAAATCCGCATCTTCAAGACCGATGGAGATGCGAATAATAGCGTCCTGGGTAGGAGTAAAGGCCCTGGCCTGCTGCTGACTTGCCGGATAGTAGGCAATCAGACTGTGCGTACCGCCCCAGCTGGCACCAATCGGAAAATGCTGTAAGGCATTGAAGAATGCGCTAATTGCACCTTCAGCAGCCGGTTTGAAAATGAATGAGAAGAGGCAGCCGTTACCACTGAACTGTTGCTTCCAGATGGCATGGCCCGGATCGCTTTCCAGTACCGGGAACAGAACCTGTTCAATTTGCGGCTGCTCTGCCAGCCAGGCGGCGACTTTGCGGGTGCTTGCACTCTGATGCTGGAGACGTAGGGCAAACGTATCAAGCCCACGAAGCACCAGGAAACAATCTTCCGGACTGGTGTTTTGCCCCATAATGCTCTGGGTTTCACGCAGGATTGCATAATCATCGGCGTCATTGAGGCTGATCGTTCCCATTAACAGATCGGAGTGACCGCCAAACATCTTCGTCGCCGCTTCGATTGAAAGGTCAATCCCCTGATCCAACGGACGATAATACAGTGGGCTGGCCCAGGTATTATCCATCATGGTTTTCACACCATATTTTTTTGCCGCCGCGACAATGGCTGCCACATCCTGCATTTCCATGGTTACTGTGCCCGGCGCTTCCAGACAAATCATTCGGGTGTTCGGACGGATCAGTGCTTCAATGCCCGCGTCGATAGTGGGCGGATAAAACTCCACCTCAACTCCCATCTGACTCAGCCAGTTACGGGCAAAGGTTTTTAGTGCGCCGTAACAGGAGTCGGAAATCAGTAAATGGTCTCCACCCCGAACAAACGCCATCACCGCCGTCATCAGCGCCGCCTGGCCTGATGGCAAAACGACGCAATGTCTGGCATTTTCCAGCTCAGCCACACGCCGCTCCAGCTGTCTGGATGTCGGCGTACCGGTGATTCCGTAGCTGTAACCATCAGGCTGGCGGGATTTACGATTAATGAAATCCTCAAAGTTATCAAAAACCACGGTCGAAGCTCGCCATACGGCAGGTGAAAGACTGGCAAACAATTGATTAGCTGGGTCTTTAAATTGCATTTTGTAATTTCCACTGGTGTTGGTGCTTACATTCGATTCTACGGCGGGTTAGGATTACAACAATACTTATATTTATTTGCTCTATAAGCACAGATTATAAGGTGGCTATGTACCGTGAAATTGAGATATTCCGCGCCGTGATGTTGACCGGCAGCACCAGTCGCGCAGCAGAGAAGCTGGAGATTTCCCAGCCGGCGGTGAGCCAGGCGATTCGAAAACTGGAAGATAACGCCGGGCTGAAGCTCTTCGCGAGAGTTCGCGGACGCCTTCATCCCACGCAGGAAGCGAGTGCATTAATGGTGGATGTTGATGAGCATTTTATCGGCATGGAAGCCATTGCTCACCGGCTGAGATCGCTCAGCGAACTGGGGCTGGGCAGACTGACCATTGCCGCCTACCCCGCTCTGGGCAATCTCTTTTTGCCAAGAGCAATTGCCAGCTTCGATATTGCGAAGCGCAATATTCAAATTTCACTAAAGGTACTTAGCTCAAGGGATGTCTACCAGCAGGTCATGTCCGGCCAGGTCGATTTTGGCCTGATGGCCGATGAAATACCGACCTCGGGTCTTGAGCACTCTCCGTTTTTTCGTGCTGAAGGTGTGGTCGTAATGTCAAAATTACATCCGCTTTCCCGTCATAACATCATTCATCCGCATGATCTGGCTGAAGTGGATTTTCTCGCGCTCAGTCCAGAAGACACCAGCCGACAGCAGTTGGACAGCCTGATGCATCACCTGAATATCCCTCTTGCGGTACGGGTGGAAACGCCTTATTCACTGAGTATCTGTGAAATGGCCCGCCAGGGAATTGGTGTGGGGTTGGTGAACCCAATCGTTGCCTTTGACTTTATGCATCAGGACCTGGTCATCAGACCATTCAGTAGCCCGGTTAATTTCTCTGGTTTATTAATTTTCAGACCAGGAAAACCTTTGTCTGAAAACGCCAAAGAATTTATGCGGACGTTGCGTATCCAGCTGGATAAAGATTTAAGGGCGATGCGGGAGAGAATGTAGCTTACCTATGGAATGTATTTATGTATAAGTCGTTTATAATCATACAATGCCGTTTTGATGCATAAACAGGGTGTTTCTCTAAATAATCTTTTAACATTCCTACAAAAAATAGTTAAACTTGCCACCAACCTGACGTCCATATACTGGAATGCCTGACTTGCTCACACTGTATCGCCTGTCTCAACGCCGGATACCAGCACTGATTGCCCTGATGGCAATCCTGATGCTGTTTATCGCTCCAGAGGTTTCAAAAACTCTTGAACACCGGCGCATGCAGTCTGACAGTGAGGTAATGACAGAGACGTCAACTGAAGCGATGGATGAGATGGATATGGGGATGATGCCGATGGATCATGCCATGGATCACCCGATGGCTACCGCAGGTCACCATGTCATGGCTGATCAGGCCGGTCAAAGTACTTCAAAAATCGCTACGCATGTTATGAACGATGGCATGGGCATGATGGACGATTTTGCCTGCGGTTACTGCCAGCTTCTGGCGCATTTCCCCGTGCTGGCCTGGGTTTTAATCCCACTCATTTCTCTCCTGCTATTGAGTTCCCGTGCCTCTCCATCACTTATTTCCCCAGCAACACCTGTCACTTTCTTTCCCGGCAGATCTCAACCGAGAGCTCCTCCTGCGTTTTAATCTTCATTTCAAGTAAAACTGAATGCTTATTTCGATTTATTTTGAAGTAAAGCAATTGAAATTTTAAATGTGCTCTGCGCAGAGTCTGTTACGCCTTAAATAAATCAATACTACATATCACTATCGTAAATTTTTGCGCAGGCACAAATAATTAATGACTCTGCAACCTGATGTTGCCGGGAATTTTTTATTTATTTCGTCAGGAACGAAGAATGGAACGTCGCGTATCACGCCTGTCCCTTTTAGGCGCATCACTGGTAGTGAGCTGCAATGTTGTGGCAACTGAAAATAAAGGTTCTCTTCAAGCTGAAGCCGTGCAGGATCAGCCTGTAATGACGGTCACTGCCCCCGGGGTGTCACCTCTGACGCTCGTCACCAACCTGAAAACGCCACGTCAGCCCGTTCCGGCCAGTGACGGTTCAGATTATCTGAAAACTATTCCGGGGTTTTCGCAGATCCGTAATGGCGGAACCAATGGCGATCCCGTTTTTCGCGGCATGTTTGGCTCCCGCCTGCGGATTTTGACCAATAACAGCGAGATGCTGGGTGCCTGCCCTGCACGTATGGATGCACCAAGCTCCTACATTTCACCAGAAAGTTTTGATGTGCTGACCCTGGTAAAAGGCCCCGAAACCGTGCTGTGGGGTCCGGGAAATTCAGCAGGAACCCTTCGTTTTGACCGCGAGCCGCCGCAATTTGATAAGTCCGGGATAACAGGCAGCGTCAGCGTGCTGGCAGCATCGAACAGCCGCTTTGATGAGAATGCAGACGTCAGCCTTGGCAGCGAGGATGGATATATCCGCCTGACGGGTAATAAATCCCGTTCCGGTGATTATAAAGATGGCAATGGCGATCGCGTGGCATCGAAATGGGACAAGTGGAATACCGATATTGCAGTTGGCTGGACGCCCGATACAGACACGCTGCTCGAACTGAGCGCCGGTAAAGGCGACGGTGAAGCGCGTTACGCCGGTCGCAGCATGGATGGCTCGCAGTTTAAGCGTGAAAGCCTAGGCATGCGTTTTGAGAAATCAAACATTGGCGAGGTGTTCGATAAGTTCGAGGCCAGTGCCTACTACAACTATGCCAACCACATTATGGATAACTACTTGCTGCGATCGCCCGGCAGTTCGTCAATGGGCGGCATGAGTTCCGGGATGGGTATGGGGTCATCCATGAATATGTCCGATTCATCATCAATGGCCATGCAACTGGATCGCCGTACGGTAGGCGGCCGCATGATGGGGACCTGGCTGTGGCAGGAATTTCAGCTCCAGAGCGGCGCGGATTTGCAGACCAATACTCACCGAAGCAAAGATGACAGCGGTTGGGTAAAAGATGCGCGCTTTCATGACTACGGCGTTTTCAGCGAGCTGACCTGGTACGCTACCACTAAAAGCAAGGTGATTGGCGGCGCACGCCTGGACAGGGCCCTTGTCGATAACTACTCCGATACCGGAGCTGGCAGCCGCAGTGATACGTTGCCTGCAGGATTTATTCGCGTCGAACACACCCTAAACACAATGCCATTGATGCTGTATGCCGGTGTCGGATATACCGAACGTTTCCCGGATTACTGGGAGCTGTTCTCTCCTACTTATGGCCCTGGCGGCAGTGCGAGCGCGTTTGATCACGTTAAGACGGAAAAAACCACGCAGCTGGATATCGGCGCACAGTACAGCGGTGAACGTTTTACCGGCTGGGTTTCCGCTTACTTTGGGCGCGTAAATGACTACATCCTGTTCCGTTACGATCCAAACGACGCCTATGTCAGTGAAGCTGACAACGTGGATGCCAATATCATGGGCGGTGAGACGGGCTTCAGCTACCAGCTCAGCGATCACTGGAAAACCGATACCAGCCTGGCCTGGTCATGGGCCGAAAACAGTTCAGACCATCAGGCATTGCCACAAATTCCGCCGCTTGAGGCGCGGTTGGGACTGAACTGGGAATCCGGCAACTGGAGCAGCGGTGGCCTGGTGCGTCTGGTGAGCAGCCAGAATCGTATCGCGGAAAACGAAGGTAACGTGGTTGGCAAAGACTTTGAGAAAAGTGCGGGGTTCGCCATCGTTTCGGCCAACCTGGCTTACAAAATAACCCAAAATGTAAAGCTCAGCAGCGGCGTTGATAACCTGTTCAACACGACTTACAGCGAGCATCTCAACCTGGCCGGTAACAGTACGTTTGGCTACTCCGCCAACACGCCGGTGAATGAACCGGGGCGCACCTGGTGGGCCAGGGCCAACGTGAAGTTTTGATCAGTATTCGCCGGCCTGAGCGCGCGTGATTCTCACTGTGTACTTCACGTAGTCATCAGCCGGTCGGAAAATGCGTTTATGGGATGGGATAAGCAAATGAGTCAGTACAGAATAAATAGCCGCTGCCAGCTGGCAATTGCAATCAGCAGTTGTTTTGCAGGATCTGTCTGGGCAACGGGCACGACTGCAGATATCACAAATTCAGCACCGGACACTATAACGGTAACAGGCCATCCAGGCAGTTATGCAGAGGAAAACTCTGTATCTGCCACCCGCACCAACACACCAATATCTGAGATCCCGCAGTCGGTGCAGGTGATTAACCGTAAAGTCATGGATGAACAAAACAGTCAAAACCTCAGCGATGTGCTGGTTAATGTTTCGGGCGTGCGGCCAATCCGGCAGGATGAAGTGTTATTCGCGCAGCCATTAGTGCGCGGGTTTCCGGCTGAAATCTACCTTGACGGTTTACCGGCATTTGGGGGTACCGCAGCAAGTATTGATCCTTCCAGCCTGACGGGTGCAGAGCGTATCGAAGTGCTGAAGGGACCGACTTCCGCACTGTATGGTGGGGGTATTGGTGCCCCGTTAGGCGGGCTGATCAATGTGGTATCTAAACGGCCTGAAGCGGCAACTGAAGGCAGGGTCGGCATCCGCACAGGAAGCTATTTCACCGTCAATCCCTGGGCTGATGTGAACGTGCCGTTGGGTGAAAGGGTCGCTGCACGAGTTTCAGGTTCGTACGAAAAAAGTAACAGCTGGATTGATAACGTTAAGAGCCGCAACTGGTTCCTGCAACCCAGCGTGTCATTCGAACTTTCACCGCAAACCGAGTTGATTTTTACCGGGCAGTATAACCGGCGCAGTCAGATTGAGTACTCAGGATTGCCCGCGGCACTGGCGATCAACGGTGATATCGACCGCCATGCATACCCCGGGGCAACCCACGGGCAGCCCAGGACGTCCATTGAAAACCAGGTCAGTACGCTGGCACTTAAACACTGGTTTAATGATGACACAACCCTGAATGTAACGGGGCGCTATTTTGACAGTAAAGTAAGCGATTACGGCAGCTTCATTACCGATTCACCGGATGCCTCGCAGCCCACCGTATATTCGGTTTCTGCGCTTTACCTGCCATCGCATGTTACCGAAAGCACCTTCGACACCAACCTCGCTACCACGATTGATGCGCTGGGCGGCAGCCATGAAATGATGGCGGGTGTCAGCTATGACTACACGAACTTCAGCTCGGCAGTGTCCGGCGCAGTCCCGATCGGGGTACTGGACCTGGCACACCCCGACTACAACCTGTCATATGGTTCAACACCTGAAACGCTGGTCACGCAGACTAACCGCTACCAGACCCTCGCCGGTTATTTACAGGACCAGGCAAGCTGGGGACGCTTTCATGTACTGGGATCGCTCCGTCTTACCCAGCTAAGTTTACGTCAGGCCGAACAGGATGTTGATATCACATCGCATCGAATAACACATCGTATTGGTCTGACCTATGATCTGACGGACAGTCTTGCCGCTTATACCGCCTATTCCACCGGTTTTCGGGGAGCGTTTAACTTTGTGGGTATGGATAAGCCTGTGCCCGAGACGTCACGCAACTACGAAATGGGGTTAAAGCTCAATCAGAAGGACTGGGGTCTAACCGGAACGCTCGCGCTGTTTCAGCAGACGCGCCGCAATGTGGCGACTGCCGATCCCAATCAGGAGCTTGCGCTCTACGGCTATACGGTACAGACAGGGGAACAGCGGGCGCGTGGCGTGGAGCTGGATATGACATGGGAGCCCACACCGGCCTTTTCCATTCTCGCCAATTATGCTTACACCCAGGCGGAAGTCACTGAGGATAACAGTATTCAACCCGGCAATGGCTTACCACGCGTACCGCGTCACAGCGGCCGCATTACCGCGCGTTATCGAATTCAGGATGGCGTTGCTAAAGGGTTGGGATTCGGTGCTGGTTTAACAGCAGTGAGTTCACGTGAACTCACCCTTCCGAATACCGTATCCGTACCGGGTTATGCGATGGTTGATGCACAAACCTCGTACGACTATGACCGCTATACCGTCACGTTATCCGCCGTCAATCTGACCGGTGCTAAAGCTTATGACAGCTATGAATATCTGGGTTTACCGGTAGTGATCCCGGTTCAGCCACGTTCCGTTTATCTCTCTCTGTCCGCCCATTTTTGAGGAAAAAAATATGATTGATATCGATCGTCGTAGCCTGATACTCGGCGCACTGGCGGCAAGCCTGACATTCAATGCACGCGCCGCTGATAGCAGCATGCCCGACCATACAATGCCCGATATGGGGCGCGATATGGATAAGGTTCACTGGATGGGTAATGAAGAGATTGCCATGCTGGTTTATGACGGCATGACGGTCATGGATCTCATCGGGCCACACTGCATGTTTGGCTCTATGATGGGGGCAAAAATTCATATTGTGGCGAAAACTCTGGAGCCGGTGACCAGTGATGCCGGATTGATTGTGGTCCCTACCGCCACCTTTGAAACCTGCCCGAAAGATTTGACGGTGCTGTTTGCACCCGGCGGCACTGACGGCACGCTTGCAGCAGCGTCAGATGAACAGACGCTGGCGTTCTTCGCTGACCGCGGTGCGCGTGCGAAATACGTGACCAGCGTCTGCTCTGGTTCGTTAATCCTCGGCGCGGCAGGCCTGCTGAAAGGCTATAAAGCGACGTCACACTGGTGCTGCCGTGATGCACTGGCCGGTTTTGGTGCGATTCCTACCGATGAGCGCGTGGTTCGCGATCGTAACCGCATTACGGGAGCAGGCGTAACGGCAGGGCTGGATTTCGGCCTGATGATGGTGGCCGAAATGCGCGATAAGGTTTATGCCGAATGCGCTCAGTTGATGGGCGAGTATGATCCCCATCCGCCCTTTAATGCAGGGTCGATGAAGACTGCGCCGGCCGATGTAAAAAAGGCCATGATCGAACTTGTCGCGGATTTCAGCAGGAAAGCCGATGCACTTGCAGCAAGTTCAAACCTGCACAGCTGATCGGGCCACAGAATTAAACAGGGCAAACCCGCATCAGCGTAAAGTGTTGAACCACGGACCTGGCAATTTCGTCAGGAAATTTTCAATGTAAGGATAAATCATATGTTACAGCGTCTGAAAAAGGCCATTGTCGCAACCGCCGTTCTGGCTGTACTTGTCGTTTCTCAGCAGGCGTTTGCTCATGCACATCTCGCCAGCGCAACCCCTGCGGATAAAGCCGCGATCAATGAGTCACCCAAAATGCTGACACTCAGTTTTACCGAGGGTGTGGAACCAAAATTCAGCGGTGTCATGCTAATGGGGGCTGATGGCAGCATGATTAATACCGGTAAATTTACCGTCGACAGTGCTGACAGCAAAGTGGTCAATGTACCGCTGACTGCTCCTCTGAAGTCTGGCAGCTATCAGGTTGACTGGCATGTACTCTCTGTCGATGGGCACAAAACCAAAGGCAGTTACAACTTTACGCTTAAATAAGCCTGATCCCGGGCGGTCAACAACTGAATGCCCGGGTTACTGCCTGGAATGCAGCAGACTGCGTATGAACATCTACTGAAAAGACTGGAATGACAATGTCATCTATTACTGTAAACCACCCGTCATCACGTGGCGCGGTTGTAAATCTCTTACGCCGCCTGCATTTTTACATCGGCCTGTTTGTGGCCCCGTTTATTTTCGTTGCGGCACTGACAGGTACGATTTACGTCCTCACGCCGCAAATTGAAAACGTCCTGTACGCGGATGCACTCTCTGTTCAACCACAGGGAAGCGTGAAACCGCTGTCTGAACAAATCAACGCCGCGCGCCTTTACGCTGGCGATCTGATGAAAGTTTATGCCGTGCGTCCTGCTCCCGGCGCATCAGACACAACGCGGGTGCAATTCGCCGATCCTAATCTTGGCCCTTCTGAATCCCGCTCAGTTTTTATCGACCCTTATACCCTTCAGGTGAAGGGCGATATGACGGTTTACGGTACATCAGGTGTCCTGCCATTAAGAATGTGGCTGGATCAACTGCACAGGGGATTGCTGCTTGGCGATGTGGGCCGTAACTACAGCGAACTCGCGGCTTCCTGGCTCTGGATCGCTGCACTGGGTGGCGTGATGCTGTGGTTCAGCACGCGTCCCCGTCGCAAGGCAAAAAAGGTCAGTGGCAAATTAGCCGTCACCCGTCACTGGCATGTGACTCTGGGGCTTGTTCTGGCCGCCGGGCTGGTTTTCTTTTCGGTTACCGGCCTGACATGGTCCCAGTGGGCTGGAAATAATATTGATAAAATGCGTAGCGACTTCGACTGGCTGACTCCACAGGTGAGTACCGTGCTGAGTGGCACTGCCCCAGACAAGACAGCAGATCCCCATGCCGAACATAAAGGGGCGATGGACGGCATGGATATGTCCGGCATGACAATGCCTGTGATGGCCTTATCCCCGCTCAAGACAGCTACGATAAACCGCCCAAATGCTGACTGGGATAGCGTACTAAATGCAGCCAGGTCAGCCGGGATCAGCGCATCGAAAATTGAGCTGCGCCAGCCTAAAGCAGTCGATAAAGCCTGGACAGTGACGGAAGTGGATCGTAGCTGGCCGAGCCAGGTTGACTCAGTTTCAGTCAACCCTAATAACTTCAGCATTGTCGACCACGTCTGGTTCGATAAATTCCCGCTGGTTGCCAAACTGACCCGCTGGGGCGTCGATGCGCATATGGGAGTGCTGTTCGGCCTGCCTAACCAGCTGATACTGGCTGCGTTTGGCCTGGGGCTATGTGTGATGATTGTACTGGGATATCGCATGTGGTGGATACGTCGTCCGAAGGTCGCTGAAACTCACTCCGCACAAACGTTGCTTACTGCCTGGCTGGCATTGCCTGTTGCAGGTAAGTTAATCACGGCTGTGTTAGCTCTGAGCTTAGGCTATGCACTTCCTGTTATGGGCATCAGCCTGTTGGCTTTTTTGCTTATTGATATTTTGCGCTGGAAACGTCATGGCAGAGATGCCCGCTTAGCTACTGAAGGAACAGACGTTTCCCTGCGAACAAGAAAAACCCAAAAATTCATAACGGCTGTCGCCGTCGTGCTACTGGTTATTCTGGCGATCATGACTAAGGCGATGATTGGGGGAGCAATTGATGAATACCATATACCCCTGACGCACTGGTCAGCTGAAATGCTTGTAACTCAGATTTTTATGATTATGGTTTATTCATCCGTATTTACCGGGCTGCTCTCTATTCCGCTGTGGTACTGGTTTTTGGGCGAGGAGGAAAAAAGTACAGTTTGATAAAACATTCTCTCTGACTTTGTCCGAAGAAGGGGTCTGAGACAGAGAGTATGACTGCAGAGGGTATGGAGACCCAACGTTGTGAAAAACACATCTGGCAGCCTGCAAGATATCAATATTTCAGGCTGTAATTCACTTGCTGAGATTTTTCCCACGATTGCCCTTGAACCTTACTGATACCAAACTGCCGCGAAAGCTGCCTAAGCGTTGGATATTTTCCGTTTTCCAAGCGGACCCCTAATAGATAGCCGGAAACTCCCAAATATTGGGGCAGGCCAACGCCACCCTTTCGCCCGGTTGTACTCCCCGGGCAATCAGCAGGTTGGCGACCTGGTTGGCCCGTTGATTCAGCGTGGCGTAGTTAAAGTGAGTCTCCTCCTGCACCAACGCCAGACGATCCGGAAATGAACGCGCACTCTCTTCAAGCAATGTAGCCAGATTTAGCATGGGTTTTTCTCGAAAGCAGAGACCGGGCAAGCCCGGTGAGTCATCGACTGAGATACTGCGCTACCTCGCTGAGGTTGCTCTCCCTGAACAGCCTGAGGCGAAAAAGCCACGGCAATGAAAAGTATAGACCAGGTCATACCAGCGTACAGGTTCGCGTTCCACCGCCCGATCGACTATATGTTAGGGATCATTCCCCCTCCGGAGAGCCCCTGATGAGCAAGAAAAAGATCCTGATGTTGGTCGGCGATTATGCCGAAGACTATGAAACCATGGTGCCGTTCCAGGCGTTGCAAATGATTGGCCACCAGGTGGATGCGGTGTGCCCTGATAAGGTCAAAGGTGACTACATCATGACCGCCATCCATGATTTTGATGGTGCGCAGACCTACAGCGAGAAACCCGGCCACCGCTTTACCCTCAACGCAGACTTTGCGGCAGCAAAAGAAGAAAACTATGACGCCCTGTTGATCCCCGGCGGCAGAGCGCCCGAGTATCTGCGCCTCAACCCGCAGGTCATCAAGCTGGTGCAGGCCTTTGACGCGGCACGCAAACCGATCGCCGCCGTCTGTCACGGTCCACAGCTGCTGGCCGCCGCCGGTATATTGAAAGGCAGAACCTGCAGCGCCTACCCGGCCTGCGCCCCCGAAGTACAATTGGCTGGTGGGCACTTTGCCGACATCGGTATCGATCAGGCCCACGTCGATGGCAATCTGGTAACGGCTCCTGCGTGGCCGGCACACCCGCAATGGCTGGCGAAATTTGCCGAGCTGCTGGCTGAATAACGCCATTAAAAGGCCCGCAATCAAGCTGCGGGCCAATATTTTACTTTGTCTGGCCATGGGTTAATTATTCCGCCAACAACCCAGTTTTACTTTAATTGTTCAATCAGAAAATGGATGTCATAGAGCCAACGCCTGGCGCGTGCAGATCGCACCAGCATATAAACATACAGCGGTCGGATCCTTTCCATCTCAAGATCCCAGTAATTTCCACGTCGGTTTGAAGATGAAAATAATAACGTCGACTTTGACTCCTGACGGAAATACAGTTCATGATTGTAATTACTGCTGTCAATTCGGAAGAGATCGAAGTAGACGCGCATCAGCGTCTCCGAGCTGGGTAAAGACAGATTTAGCTCTTTGTTTATTTCTGTTTCAAGCGTTACGTCTATCCCCTTTTTAAGGAGACCAGGCACATTATACTTATCAACCACCGAAATAACCTGTTGCTGAATATCACTATCCATTTCAACCTCAATGTATTTGGCCGCGGGAATGATGCGATAACATTCAGACCCTGCTTCAGGTGGCGAGTTCTGCCACCGGTGGCTATTTTCCTTTTCTTTACAATTTCACCACAGAATGAATATAAAAATACGCAGAGTGTTGTCACCACCCTGCGTAATAAGATGATTACTCGTGGTCAATTTTATTGGGTCAGGGAACTATTATTGGCAATAACGCCATCGCCCTGCTTCTCCGCCGTAATACCGCCACCCAGCACCTTATACAGCGTAATCAGGTTTTGATACTCGGTTTGTTGGGTGGTAATCAACGACTGCCGAGCGGTATACAGCGTGCGTTGCGCGTCCAGCATCACCAGATAGGTATCCACCCCATGGCGATAACGCAGTTCCGCCAGACGGTAATACTCCTGCGAGGCCGCCACATAGTCGGTTTGCGCAGAGAGCTGTTCCTGAATAGTCCCCTTGCGCGCCAATGCGTCGGCGGTTTCCTGAAACGCCGTTTGCACCGCTTTCTCGTAGGTGGCAACGTAAAGGTCTTTCTGCGCCTTGGTGTAGTTCAACTGGGCAGTGTTATAGCCGCCGGTGAAGATCGGCAAACTGATGCTCGGCGCAAACGACCAGACGCCAGCCCCCTTGCTGAACAGCGATGACAGTTCCCCGCTGCCTATGCCACCGCTGGCGGTCAGGCTGATCGACGGGAAGAACGCTGCACGGGCGGAACCGATGTTGGCGTTGGCTGCCTTCAGGTTATGTTCGGCTTCCAGCACGTCCGGCCGGTTCAGCAGCACCTGCGAGGATACATTTGCCGGCAGGTCTTTCATGATACCGGACAGCGCCGCGATATCCGTGGGTAACAGGCTCTCCGGCACGCCTTGCCCCACCACCAGATCCAGCGCGTTTTTCGCCTGCGCCACACTGGTGGTGTAGCTGGCTACGTCCGAACGCGCCTGCTGATATACCGTGTCCGCCGAAGCCACATCGACCATCGACAAAATGCCGTTTTGCTGATTTTTGCGCGTCACGTCCAGCGACAATTTGGCGCTGTCCATGGTGCCTTTGGCGGCGGCCAGATTGCTGCGTTCAGCCGCTACGTTTACCCAATCGGTCACGATATCGGCGATCAGCGTCAGGCGGGTGCTTTTTGCCGCCTCCGACTCGGCCAGATAGGTTTCAAAGGTCGAGCGCGACAGGCTGCGGTTCTTGCCGAACAAGTCCAGCTCAAACGCGCTGGTGCCAGCCGTGGCTTCGTAACTCTGGCTGATCGCCGTGGCGTTGCCATTGCCGGTCAGTGCCCGGCCACGACTGCCGTCCACACCGGCGTTAATGGTGGGGAACAGATCGGAACGCTGCTCGCCATAGAGCGCTCTTGCCGATTCAATATTGGCAATGGCCTCCCGCAGGTCACGGCTGCTGCTCAGCCCCATCTCGACCACCTGCCGCAGTTTGGCATCGACCACATAGTCGTGCCAGGGAATATCAGGGTAACTCAATGACAACTTACCGGAGGGGGCAGCATAAGCGGCGCCCTGTGGCAACGTGGAAGGTACCGGTGCCTGTGGGCGCTGATAGTCCGGATCCAGCGAGAGACATCCCGTCAGCAATAACGGAAATGTCAGAGTAATTAAACGTTGCAGCACATTATTCTCCTGCCTGTGGCGCCGTATTTTCTGTCGGTTTGGCGGCGGCGGTTTTGCGTGAAAACATCCGGCGTACCAAGACGTAGAACAAAGGAACAAAGAAGATCGCCAGTATCGTTGCCGTGATGGTGCCGCCAATAATCCCGGTGCCGATGGCGATACGGCTGTTGGCTCCGGCGCCGCTGGACACCGCCAGGGGTAACACACCGGCGGTAAACGCCAGCGAGGTCATCAGAATCGGCCGTAACCGCATGCGGGAAGCCTCGACCGCCGCGGCGATCAGCGTTTCGCCCCGCTGGTATTTCTCTTCGGCGAATTCAACGATCAGGATGGCGTTCTTGGCCGACAGGCCGATGATGGTTAACAGCGCCACCTGGAAGTAAATATCGTTTTCCAGTCCGCGCAGGGTGATAGCCAACAGCGAGCCGACCACGCCCATCGGCACCACCATCATCACCGCAAACGGAATTGACCAGCTCTCATACAGCGCGGCCAGGCACAGGAACACCACCACCAGTGAAATGGCATACAGCGAGGCTGCCTGCCCGCTGGTCAAGCGCTCCTGATAAGACAGCCCGCTCCAGGAGAAGCTGCTGGCGGAGGAGTATTTCGCCGCCAGTTTTTCCATCTCATCCATCGCCGTACCGGAACTGGCACCGGCTGCGCCCTCACCGGTGATCTCAAACGATGACAGACCGTTGTAGCGTGACAAGTTTTCCGGCCCGTAGATCCAGTGGGAAGAGGCAAAGGCCGAGAACGGTGTCATGCTGGTAGTGTCGGTACTGGAGGTCCCTCGCACAAACCATTTATCGAGATCTTCCGGCTTTGAACGGTATTCCACATCACCCTGCATATAGACTTTTTTCACCCGGTTACGGTCAATAAAGTCGTTGATGTAGGTGCTGCCGAAGGCGCTGGTGAGAGTACTGCTGACGTCGCTGGCACTCAGCCCCAACGCCTGCAGTTTGTCATTGTCGATCTCCACTTGCAGTTGCGGGGTATCCGGTAAGGTATTGGCCCGCACCGCACTCAGGCTCGAATTTTTCCCCGCCGCCGCGATAATCTGGTCACGCATCACCTGCAATTGCGCGCGGGTGGTCGCCCCCTTGGCCTGCAGTTCAAAGGTGAAACCATCGGATTGACCAAAGCCATCAATCGCCGGTGGGCTCATCGAGAACACCTGGGCGTCGCGGATCTTGGCAAAGTGCGCCATCGCACGTTTGGCAATCGCATCGGCGGTATTGGCACTGCCGGCGCGCAGACTCCAGTCTTTCAGACTGACGAAGGCCATACCGGCGTTTTGTCCGCTGCCACTGAAACCAAAACCGTTAATGGTGAAGATAGTGCTGACGTTGGCCTTCTCGTCGTTGAGGAAGTAATCCTTCACCTCGTCGCTGACCGCAGAGGTACGGGCATTGGTCGCCCCGGCCGGCAGCGTGTACTGCACCATCACCACGCCCTGATCTTCATTGGGCAAGAAGCCGGTCGGCAGCCGCATGTACATCACGGCGGCGGCAATCAGCAACAGGCCGTACAGCAACAGATAGCGCATCGGGCTGTGGATCACCCGGCCGACCTTGTCGGCATACTTCTCCTGCAGGCGGTTATAACCACGGTTAAATTTGCCCAACAGGCCTTTGTTGGTCAGTTCCCCATGTGCGGGTTTCAGCAAAGTGGCACACAGCGCCGGTGCCAGCGTCAACGCCAGGATCACCGACAGCACCATAGAAGCGACGATAGTCACCGAGAACTGGCGGTAGATCACCCCGGTGG
The DNA here is from genome assembly GCF_002607755.1 of Serratia sp. BW106. Classification (NCBI taxonomy): domain Bacteria; kingdom Pseudomonadati; phylum Pseudomonadota; class Gammaproteobacteria; order Enterobacterales; family Yersiniaceae; genus Serratia; species Serratia sp. BW106. Next base: position 265,917 of record NZ_MCGS01000010.1, on the reverse strand, counting down.
AACCGCCGAAGAACGCCATCGGCAGAAAGACCGCCGACAGCACCATGGCAATGCCCACCAGTGCGCCGGTGATCTCCTTCATCGACTTTTCCGTCGCCTCGCGCGGTGGCAGTTTCTCTTCCCGCATCACACGTTCGACGTTCTCCACCACCACGATGGCATCATCCACCAACAACCCGATCGCCAGCACCATGCCAAATAGCGTCAGGGTATTGATCGAATAGCCGAAGGCAGCGAGTACGCCAAAGGTCCCCAACAGCACCACCGGCACGGTAATGGTCGGGATCAGCGTGGTACGCAAATTCTGCAGGAACACAAACATCACGATCACCACCAACACCACCGCCTCGACCAGCGTTTTCACCACTTCTTCGATCGAGATATTAATAAAGTCGGTGCTGTCTTTCGGATAGGCCACCTTGTATCCGTTTGGCATCGAGGTTTGGTATTCCGCCACCTTGGCCTTGACCAGTTTTGCGGTATTCAGCGCATTGGCCCCGGCGGCCAGCTTGACCGCAATACCGGATGCCGGATGGCCATTCAAACGGGCACTGGAGGAGTAATCCTCATTGCCCAGCTCAACTCGCGCCACATCCCCCAGACGCACTAAGGCTCCGCTGCTGTCACTTTTCAGGATGATATTACGGAACTGCTCCGGCGTTTGCAGCCGCGACTGCGCCTTCACCGTGGCGGTCAATTGCTGATCGGCTCCGGACGGCAAATCGCCGACCTTACCGGCAGAAACCTGGGTATTTTGCGCCTCAATGGCCGTTTCGACATCGGACGGCATCAGTGAATAGGACGCCAGTTTGGTCGGGTTCAGCCAGATGCGCATCGCGTATTCTGACCCGAACACCTGTACGTCACCGACACCGTCGATGCGCGACAGCGGATCCTGAATATTACTGACCAGATAGTCGGATATGTCCGCCATGCTGGCCTTGTCGGTTTCGTCATACAGCCCGACGATCAACAAAAAACTGCTCTGGGATTTTTTGACCGTCACCCCTTGGGCCGTCACCTCGGTCGGCAAACGGCTTTCCGCCTGCTGTACCTTGTTCTGCACCTGTACCTGAGCGATGTCCGGGTCAGTGCCCTGATCAAAGGTGACGTTGATACTTACCGAGCCGTCAGAGCTGCTGGTCGCCGAGAAATAAAGTAGCCCGTCCAGACCGGTGAGCTGCTGCTCAATCACCTGGGTGACGCTGTTTTCCAGAGTCTCCGCATCGGCCCCTGGATAGGTGGCGGAAATGGAAATCTGCGGTGGCGAGACGTCCGGATATTGAGAAATGGGCAGCGAATTGATCGACATCAGGCCGCACAGCATGATGATGATCGCAATCACCCAGGCAAACACCGGGCGGCGAATAAAGAACTGCGCCATGGTTACTGCTCCCCGCCGTTAGCTGCGGCGCTATCCGCCGTTTTTTTCACTTCAACCGCCTTGACCTCAACGCCGGCAGCCACTTTATTGGTGCCTTCGACGATTAACCGATCGCCGGCATTCAAGCCTTTGCTGACCAACCAGTTGCTGCCGATAACCTGCTCGGTGGTGACCGTGCGTTGCTCCACCTTGTTTTGCGCGTTAACCACCAGTGCGGTCGCTTCGCCCTTGGCATTGCGGGTAATACCCTGCTGCGGCGCCAAAATCCCTTTGGGATCGACGCCGTTGTCTACCCTGGCGTGCACATACATCCCCGGCAGTAATTCATGCTCAGGGTTAGGGAACACGGCGCGCAGCGTGACAGAACCGGTAGACTCGTCCACCGACACTTCCGTCAGTTCCAGCTTGCCGGGGTGGGTATAAGGCGTACCGTCTTCGAGGTTGATCGCCACTGGCGTGACATCGTCACGTTGCAATGAAGCCTGTTGTTTACGCAGCTTAAGCAGTTGGCTGCTGGACTGGGTGAGATCGACATAGACCGGATCAAGTGCACGAATGGTTGCCAGTGCATCAGTCTGGCTGGCGGTCACCAGCGCCCCCGGCGTGACCGAAGAAATACCGATACGGCCGGAAATCGGCGCGCGTACCTGGGTATAGGCGAGATTGATTTTAGTGGTTTCCAGCGCGGCCTGATATTGCGCGACGGCGGCTACCGCTTCCAGATAGGTCGCCATAGCGTCATCCGCATCCTGTTTGGAGACGCCATTCTCTTTCACCAGTGCGGCATAGCGCTGGGCCTTCAGGCGGCTTGAATTGACCGTGGCCTGGGCGCTTTTCAACTGGGCGGCGGCCTGATCGTAACTGGCCTGGTAAGTCGCGGGGTCGATTTGATACAACACCTGACCGGCTTTGACCTCCGCACCTTCGGTAAACAGGCGTTTCTTGATGATGCCCTCCACCTGCGGACGAACATCTGAGGTCATGGTGGCGTTTACCCGGCCAGTCAGGTCACTGCTCAGCGTGACCGCTTGCGGCTGCAGCGTTGCCACACCCACCTCCTGTACGCTGCCTGCCCCGGTAGGTGCACTACCGGTTTGGCCATCACAGGCGGCCAGCATCAGCGACAGGCTGACCAGTAAAACCTTTTTCCTTTGCATCAACTTTCTATCCTATTGAGAACGTTTATTCTCAATATATAGAAAGCGATGTTTTTAGTCTGACAGGGTTACGTAAGGATTGAGTAAAAGTGCATCGCAGAGCATGAGGAAACCGGTACGCCTGCCTTTCACGTACCGGCTCAGGGGTTATTTCTTGCGCAGAGGCACATCTTTCAACAGCCAGGTCAGGGCGAAGGCCAGTGCCATCACCCCCGCCGCAATCTGATACACCGAGTGGATCGCCCCGCCGAAGGCCTGCAAATAGTCGTGTTGCAGTTCCGCCGGCAGATGGTGCACGGCATCGGCGCCCAGTGAACGAGGCAGCTCCGCACCTTCCGGCAGCAAGGTGGTCAGGCGGCTGTGCAGTACATTGGTAAAGATCGCGCCGAACACCGCCACGCCGATGGAACCGCCTATCGAACGGAACAGCGTGGCGCTGGAGGTCGCGACCCCCATATGTTTTGGCTCAACGCTATTTTGCGCCGCCAGGATCATCACCTGCATTACCATACCCAGTCCCAACCCCAGCAGGCTGATGTAGAGATACAGCAAATGCACCGGGGTCGAGTTTTTCAGCGTCCCCAACAACACCATCCCCGCCAGCGCACACAGGGTGCCAATAATAGGGAAAATACGGTATTTACCGCGCTTGCTGATTAACCGACCGCTGACGATCGAACTGAGCATGATCCCTCCCATCAGCGGCAGCAGTTGCATCCCGGCCTGGGTCGGCGTTGAGTCCTTCACCACCTGCAAATACAGTGGCAGGAAGGTCACCGAACCAAACAGCGACATGCCAACGATAAAACCGATCAGCGCACAGAGCACAGAGCACAAAGGTGCGGTTGCGGAACAACCCTAGCGGAATGATCGGCTCGCTCGCCAACCGTTCTTCGTAGATAAAACCGCCCAACGACACCAACGCAAAGGCCAAAATGCACCACAGTTGGCCATCAGACCAGGCCATGACCGTACCGCCCTGGCTGGTAAACAGGATGATGCAGGTCAACGCGGCAGCCAGATAACTGGCACCCAGAAAGTCAATTTCGTGCTTCACCCGGTTAACCTTGGACTGGAACACCGCACCGATCACCAACAGCGCGAAGATCCCCAGCGGCAAGTTGATATAGAAGATCCAACGCCAGGAGAAATGCTGTACCAGAACCCCACCGATCAGCGGGCCGACTACCGTCGCCAAACCAAACACCCCGCCAAACAGCCCCTGATAGCGCCCGCGATCGGCCGGTGGAATAACATCACCGACCACCGCCATGGTCACCACCAGTAACCCACCGCCGCCGAGTCCCTGCAGCGCACGCATCAGGATTAACTGTGTCATGTTCTGCGCCAGCCCGCATAACACCGAGCCGAGTAAAAACACCACAATGGCGATCTGCAGCACGATCTTGCGACCGAACAGATCGCCGAACTTGCCATACAGTGGCACCACAATGGTTGATGCCAACAGATAGGCCGTCACTACCCACGAAAGATTCTCCAGTCCGCCGAATTCGCCAACGATGGTTGGCAGCGCGGTGGAGACAATGGTCTGATCGAGCGCCGCCAGCAGCATCACCAGCAGCAGTGCGGAGAACAGCAAACGGATCGAGGGTGCCTGTTCAGATGCCCTGCCGTTATCTTCGTTGCCCGCCAGATTATCAATACCCATTTAGCTGAGCCTGCTTGTAATTAATTAATCGAGTAATTAATATATGAGTTATTCATTTCTCCGGTCAATGGATCTCACCGCGATGACAGCACAAAACGTTCAAAAACCGCGCCGCCCCGGTCGCCCTAGCGGCAGCGCTAATGGCGCAGAAAAACGCGAGCACCTGCTCAACACGGCGCTTAATATGTTTGCCCGTCAAGGCATTGCCGATACTTCGTTGAACGCCATCGCCCGTGAGGCTGGTGTCACTCCAGCCATGCTGCACTACTACTTTCACAACCGTGAACAGTTGCTGGATGTATTGATCGACGAACGTTTTCTGCCGGTGAGGCTCGCTGCCAGCAGCGTTTTTGACGCCAATGCGGACGACCCGGTGGCTGCCATTACCCAACTGGCGCAGCGGTTTATCGATATATCCAGCGAACATCCGTGGTTCCCCCCGCTGTGGCTGCGTGAGGTGATGAGTGATAACGGCGTATTGAAGCAGCGCATGAACGAGCGTTTTGGTGATACCCAGCGTAAATCTGCACTGCAATCGATCATCCGTTGGCAGGCGGAAGGCAAACTGCATGCCGGGCTGGAGCCCTCGTTATTGTTTATCACCCTGTTTGGCATGACGTTGCTGCCGCTGGCCACCGCGCCCAAATGGCAGCGTGATGACAGCAACCCATTGAGCGCCGATGTCATCGCCCGCCATGCCATTACGCTGCTGACCCACGGCCTGGGACCAAAGCGCTGAGGTATTGAAAACAGACATTAATGATTTTACGTTCGGTCGGAGAAATGAGAGATTATGACCTCACCTCTTTAGGATAAAAGGTTTAGCTATGAAGCAGGAAAGGCTCAAAAGATTAAAGCTGGTCGCGGGTATCTCTTTTAGCGTCTATTTGATAACCCATATCAGGGAGTTTCACTTCCCCGGTTCGTTGTTTAATGCCTGCCTTGCTTCAATCATCGTCACCCTGCTTTATGCCTTCCTTTCCAGCCACTTCTGGAAAAAGTATGTTTTGAAACTAAAAGACGTTGAATAACCTTTTTGGGTGGAATGCTTTTGATAATATAATTGGTTATATGAATAATTAGCTTGATGACCGACCCTGCAGGTAAATCATTAATTATAACTGGCAGCTTAACCACCCGAATTTAATATTATTAATTTATTTTTAATGCAAAAATCAGCTTTTACACCATAATATTAAATTCATATTAAGATTTTCGCTACCAATAATTAAAACCAAATTCACCATATTGCATTACTTTCAAAAATAACCAATAAAACACTATAATAACAACACATTACCATCTACCCCAGGGTTTTCCATATCATGGATGTTTAATGATTTTAAAGACATTACATCACTGAAAACCCAAATCTTGGAGGTAGCATGAGAAAATATTTACCAATGGCAGTCATAGGTATGGTGATTGCTGCAGCAAGCTCACCATTATCCGCTCTGTCGGCAAGCAGCAACGATATTACCGTCACCGTTTCTTCCGGTGCAGGCCCCGTTGATGGTACGCAACAGAATTCCGATGAGTTTATGTGGCGGCAATTCGTTGATCTGGTATCCCCATCGGCGACGACCCCCTCGAAGGTAGAATTCGAAACCTGGGCCTCCGACAGTGACACCTTTACCTCAACGCCGCAATGGCCGGCCCCTGACGCACGACCCAAGCTGCACGCCAGCCTGCTACAGGCGCTCAAAAGTGGTCATTCATTGGCTGCCACGTTGGATGTGCCCTGTGCTAAACCGGGAAATGCCGCAGTCGCAGGCTTTCCAACCAGTGGGACGCCAACCCCTTGTGTCGCAGAAGAAACCAAAAGGAACAAACCGCAATTCGACTACATCGTCAATAACAACCTGAATACGCAGGCCGGGTTGGCAAAAGCTTTTGCCAACAGTGCTTTTAGCGCGTTAGTCATGCCGAAAGAGTCTTTATCGGTCAAAACCGACTGGGTACCGGTTAAAACCGTATTGCAATGGATCCCCTACACCACCGAGAAGTTTATTCGTGATAACTATTACATTACTACAGACAATGGTACCGAATATGCTCTGGTTTCAATGCACGTCAGTAGTCGGCAAAACCCGAACTGGGTCTGGGCAAGTTTCGAGCATTCTTTAAATCCTGGTCGCTGCGACAGCATCGGATGTAGCGACAGTTTTGGCTCCACCGACCCCGTGGTCCAACCCAACCGTAACGCCGCCAACAAACAGTATGGAGCCTGCAGAATCAGCACCGCCCTGGCGCAGCTGATGAAGGAAAAAAATCTTTCCTCCGTTTGGCGCTCCTACTGTCTGAAAGGCAGTCAGGTTGAATATACCGCCAGTAATGGCATCCCCAGCGCTTTAGGTAACTCGGTGATTGAAGGCGTGGTCGGCAACGGAACAATATCCGCATCATCCTGCATTGCCTGCCACGCCTACGCTTCTTTCGGGAAAGAGGGGAAACCCACCTCGCAAACCACAGCAATGCTCCCCTATAACCCAACGGGAGAACCAATCCAGAATGTACTTATTGGTTCGAAGCAGTATGACTTTATGTGGGGAGTGCTTTTAGCTCCGTGACAGGAGGCTATCACCCGGGGACGTTATGCACGCCCCTGGGCCCCTTTACCGGGTTTAAACGGCCGGCAGTTGGTTGGTCACACAGTGAATACCGCCGCCGCCAGCGGCGATGGCATCAATATCCAATTGCACCACTTCACGATCCGGATATAGCTCGTTCAATAACCGCAACGCTTCAGCATCTGCCTCCGGGTCGCCAAACTCGGGGGCGATGACCGCACCGTTGATCACAAAGTAATTGATGTATCCCGCAGCAAAATCCGGGTTCCCTTTGCTGAAACGGCTGCGACGCGGTTCCAGCGGGGGCGACATGGTGTGCACCTGTAGCTTGCGGCCATCGGCATCGGTCGCTTGTTTGAGGATCGCCAAATGCGCCTGGGTGACTTTATGGTCGTAAGAGTCGGGATCGGTGTCCAGATTGGCCACCACCACTCCCGGACTGGCAAAGCGGGCATAGAAATCGACGTGGGCATCGGTAATATCCTTACCTTTAATCCCCGGTAGCCAGATGATTTTGCGCAGGCCGAGCATCTCTTTCAACTCTTGTTCTACCCGGTCACGGCTCCAGCCTGGGTTGCGGTTATTGTTGACCCAACTGCTCTCGGTCATGATTCCGGTGCCATGACCATCCACTTCTATGCCGCCGCCTTCGCCTACCAGTCCACTGCGCCGTATATTAGCGACGCCGTAATGATTAGCTTCAAACGCTGCCAGCCGCGCATCATAGGTGTGCTGCTGTTTGTTGCCCCAGCCGTTAAAGTTAAAGTCCACTGCCCCCAGTTTGCCCGTATCGTTGATGACAAAATTGGCGCCAATATCACGCATCCAAATATCATCGAGTTCGGTAACAATATAGGTCACATTGTGGCTGCCGCATTTCTCCTCTGCCAACCGACGCTCGCTCTCGCGGCAGAATACTGTTAACGGCTGATATTGAGCGATGGCGCGAGCTATCCGTCCCAGGGCACTCTGCACACCCGAAGTATAATCAGCCCAAATAGCCCGCTGGGCCCCGAAGGCGATAAACGCGCGTTGTTGCTCCTCGCCTTCATCCGGCATGCGCCAACCCTCTCCGCGCCCTGCCTGCGCTGCATGGGCGGGTAACGTCAGCCCCATGGATGCCGTTAGACTCATGCCGGCAATCAGGGATGCCTGCTTAATAAATTCACGACGCGTTGACATGTTTTGCTCCTGTATTGCCGTCATTGAGATAAGGTATTCTGTTCAGTGAAAGACGGCGTGATTTCGATGTGATACATGTTAATGCTTCCAATACGGCCATAACAAACGATACATTTAGCGGACACCTGATTAGATAGGCTTATCAATAATGCTAAAACACTGGCCCCCGATGAACGCGTTACGTGGGTTTGAAGCCGCAGCCCGCCTGGGCAGTTTCCACCAGGCCGCCGATGAACTGCACCTCACTCAGTCGGCCATCAGTCAACAGATACGCAGCCTGGAAGCCTTTCTGGAACAACCCTTGTTTTTTCGCAGCGGTCGCAGCGTCAGCCTGACCGACGCCGGGCACGATCTCTACAGCACTGCCCAGGTGATGCTGCAACAACTGGCGGTCGGCATCCGCCGCCTGGATCAATACCGCAAACCCAACCAACTGATCGTCAATACCACTCCGGCGTTTGCCCGCCACTGGCTGGTACCGCACCTGAAGAGCTTTAATCGGCTGCACCCGGATATCGACCTTTGGCTGTTCACCAGCTTTGATCCCCCGGATATGGTGACGGAAACCGTCGATCTGGCGATCCGTGACGATCTCAGCGCGCAGGCTGAATGCAGCTTCCAGATACTGCATCAGGATCGGCTCTATCCGGCTTGCCATCCTGACCAGCTAAAACTTGACGCTGAGCACCGCACCACCCTGCATGGCGAGCGTGAGATGGACTGGAGCCATTGGGCCGTTCAGGGCGGCGTCAATCTGGGGCAAAGCAGCCATGGGTTGAATTTCTCAGACCCGGGCCTGCTATTGGACGCCGCCTGCGATGGTCTGGGTATCGCGCTGGTCAGCCAATTGCTGGCACAGCAGGCACTGGCAAAAGGGGTATTACAACCGCTGACGGAACAAAGCGTGCGCGGCCCCAACTGGGCCTGGCTTGTCCATCATGGCAGTGAAAGCAGCCCGCATACTCGGCAGTTTTGTGAGTGGTTGCTAACTCAATTGCCGCCGCCAATTTAACGTTCCAGCTCACGGATCCAGGCGGCAGATAAAGCAGGTCGGATTGAGCGGTGCTACCTTCAATCAGGCGCCCTTAAAACCTCATAGAATGGCGCTAAGTGATTGTTGAAATTGAATTCACCTGTCATCGTTCAATTCGAAAAGGAACCGCTATGCATTCTGGCTTATTGAAAACCTTAGCACTCAGCGTGGCGATTGCCACCCTCAGCCCTTCAGCCTGGGCCGCAAATCTGAACGCTGGTGCTGTGGCAGCACCGGACCAATACGGCGCCAAAGTGGCCGCACAAATTTTACAGGCCGGTGGCAACGCGGTCGATGCGGCAGTCGCTACCGCTTTTACTCTGGCGGTAACCTATCCCGAAGCCGGTAACATTGGCGGCGGCGGTTTTATGACGCTGTACGTCGACGGCAAGCCCTACTTCCTCGATTACCGTGAAATCGCCCCCAAAGCCGCCACCAAAACCATGTACCTGAACGATAAAGGCGAGGTGATTGAAAACCTCAGCCTGGTGGGCACCAAAGCGGCCGGCGTGCCGGGCACGGTGCTGGGGCTGTGGGAAGCGCACAAACGGTTCGGCAAATTGCCTTGGGCCGAGTTGCTGACCCCGGCGATCGGTTACGCGCAGCAGGGCTTTAAGGTGGCCGATCAGCAATATCAGTACCGTGAAGACGCCAACAAGCTGTTCGCCGGTCAAACCAACTTCGGCGATTATTTTGGCAGCATGAAACCCGGCGCGGTGTTTAAACAGCCGGAGCTGGCCAAAACGCTGGAGCGTATCGCCAATAAAGGCGCGGACGATTTCTATCAGGGGGAAACGGCCAAACTGCTGGTGGCCCAAATGCAGCATGATGGCGGTCTGATCACCCAGGCGGACCTGACGGACTATCGGGTGAAATGGCGCGATCCGATGCAGATTTCCTGGCGTGGCAACACCCTTTACACCGCCCCGCTGCCCAGCTCTGGCGGCATCGCGCTGGCTCAGTTACTGGGCATCAAAGAGGATCGCGCTGCCGATTTCAAAGGAGTGGAGCTGAACTCGGCGCGTTATATTCACCTGCTGTCGGAAATTGAAAAACGCGTATTTGCCGATCGTGCCGATTATCTCGGCGACCCGGACTTCGCCAAGGTCCCGGTTGCCCAGTTAATCGCCCCGGACTACCTGCAAAAACGCGCGGCGGAAATCAACCCGACGGTCATTTCACCGACCGAAAAAGTACGGCCGGGCCTGGAGCCGCACCAAACTACCCATTTCTCGATTGTTGATGCACAGGGCAACGCCGTCAGCAACACCTACACGCTGAACTGGGACTTCGGCAGCGGCGTGGTGGTGAAAGGCGCCGGCTTCCTGCTGAATGATGAAATGGACGACTTCAGCGCCAAACCGGGCGTGGCTAACGCCTTCGGCGTGGTCGGTAGCGACGCCAATGCCATTGAACCGGGCAAACGCATGCTCTCTTCCATGAGCCCGACCATTATCACCCGCGACGGTAACGTCAGTCTGGTGATCGGCACTCCCGGCGGCTCGCGCATTTTCACCTCGATTTTCCAGGTGATAAACAATATCTATGATTATCAGTTGCCATTGGATAAAGCGGTGGCCGCCCAGCGCGTTCATCACCAACTGCTGCCGAAAGACACCATCTTCTACGATGGCTTTGCCCCGCTGACCGGCAAAGTGGCCGAACAGTTGAAAGCGATGGGCTATAAGCTGGAAGATCAGGGCTGGTACATGGGGGATATTCAGGTGATCCGCGTCAATGGCGACACGCCAGAGACGGCATCTGATCCTCGTGGTCGTGGTGTGGGCCTGGTGGTGAAGAAGTAATTGAAAATGGCCGGCCCGGTTAAAGCAACCGGCCGGCCAACATGACGCTATTGCTTACGCGTCCAACCGTCCCTTTGGTCATTCTTCACCACTTCAATGAAGGACTCAGGCAGCAGGTTGCGGAACAAGCCATTCTCTTCTTCGATAACGCTGACCATTTTGTCCACCATCTCCTGCGGATCGAACTGATCGAAAGGGAACTTGAGCTTGCTGTGGTCAATAAAGTTCACCTTAGGGTCGTACCACACTCTGAAACTTTCCATCATGCGGTCATTGAAGCCGGTCAGATAAGGGCCGGGGTTGACCGTGGCCACCTTCACGCCAAAATCGGCCAGTTCCATGCGCAAGGATTCGGCAATTGCCTCCAGTGCATGTTTGGACGCACAGTAAGCGCCGGTAAAAGCACCGGTCAACAAACCGGCAACGGAAGAAACGAACACTATCTTGCCGCTCTTACGCCCCACCATTTGTTTAATAAACCCCTGAGTCAGCGCCATACTGGAAAACACGTTGGTCTCAAACTGGGATCGCAGCACGTCGATAGGCATTTCTGCCACCGCACCCGCTTCGGCAATACCGGCATTGTTGAACAACACGTCAATATTCCATTTCCACGCATACTCCCGATCGCGTGGATCCAAAATATCCAGCTTTTCAACCTGCAGCGTAACGCCGCGCTGTTTGGCGGCCTCAAGCAACTGGGTGACCTGCGGCGTGAGCTGGACACCGGCGATCACCTTATGCCCGCGCGCTGCCAGTGCCAGTGAAACTTCCCGGCCAAAACCGGACCCTGCGCCTGTCACTAATATTGTTTTATTAACCATCTGATGATTTCCTTTGTTCACATTAATGGGGTTGGCACTCACGGCCATAGCGGGTAATACCGACGTTGCCGCCACCACACCGCTGCTGATGATAAATTTCCTGCGAGTTATTTCAGGCATAAAGCCTCCTTCTGCCAGAGGCAGAATGGTCTATTTTATTAAATGGCGTTTTATTTAATGAGTGCAATTAAATACGGGCACTGCGTTTATTTCAAACAGCTCTCTGCAATATAAGCATCCTCATGGGATTTGGCACCGGAAATGCCAATTGCGCCAATAAATTCATTCGCAGATGAATAGACTGGCAGTCCGCCGGCAAAAGAGGCCAGCCCCTGATTGCTGTGTTCAATCGACCACAACTCTTGTCCTGAGCCTGATAGCCGGCCCAGGTCGGCACTGGGAATACGAAATAGTGCAGATGTTTTCGCTTTCCTTTGGGCTAAATCAATGGCCCCCAGCGGGGTATTATCCATGCGGGCAAAGGCGATCATATTGGCGCCGTCATCATAGACACAAATACAGACCGCCAGCCCCTGCTGCTGCGCGGTGCTGATCCCTTTGGCAATAATCTGCCGGGCATAATCCAGCGAGAACGATCCTGACATGGCAAGTAACCCCGTTAATATGCAACTGGGGAAAACTATAAAGTTGCGCTAGGATGTGAACAATACCCACTCACCTGACAACAGTTGTTAGTTTATCTTATGAATAGACAAGATCCGCTTAACGGCATTCACCTGTTTTTGACCGTGGTCGAAGCCGGCAATTTCTCCAGGGCAGCCGCCATGCTCAGCGTCACGCCAGCCGCAGTCAGCCTGAGGATCGGGCAGTTGGAAACCGAGTTGGCGGTGAAGCTGTTTCATCGCTCGACGCGTAGCGTTAGCCTCAGTGAGGCCGGTGAGTGGTTCTATCAAAGTGTGGCGCCTTTTTATCAACATATACTTAATGCCCGCGAAGGCCTGCATCAGAGCCAGGACCTGCCTTCTGGCCATCTGCGCATCACTGCCGTACAAATGGCGAAAGAACTGCTCAAGGCGCCGTTCCTGGCAGAATTCAACCGTCTTTATGCGCAGATCACCCTGGAAATAAATTACGAAGACCATTTGATAGACATTATTCAGGAACGGATCGATGTGGGTATTCGGCTGGCGGATAAATTACAGCCCGGCATGGTTGGCGTGCAAATAACTCCGGCATTGCCTTGCGCCCTTATCGCCTCACGAGATTATATTGAAAAATATTCGGCCCCAATGAATATTGCTGAGTTGCAACAACATCGTTGCATACGTTTTCGTTTCCCCGACCGTGGCATATTGCATAAGTGGTCGCTGACCGATGGCGAGCAAGATCATGACATTGACCTGCCGGGAGTTTTTATTACCGACAACACCGAGGCTATTATTGAGGCCGCTCGGGCGGGAATTGGCATTGCTCATGTGTTTTTACGTCACAGGATCAAACAAGAGCTTGAGGCGGGAACCTTGATCGAAATAATGCCGGGGTATTGTCGCCCACTGCCACCAATGTGGGTCTATTATGCCAACCGCAAATACGTGCCCAAAAAAGTCAGGGTATTTATTGATGAATTAAAACGCCACAGCCAGACGCTGAGGTGGTGAAGCATGCCCCGTCATTACGGGGCATGCTCGGGGTTATCCGCCGGCTTTATTCAGCGTAGCATTCGACAATTCGCCGTAAACCACCTGGCCACGGAAACCACGACGTACCTGCTGGAACAGGGCTCGGAATGCCGGATAATCCTGTGGCTGGCAGAGCGCATCCTTGCCGCGAATGGCATTCATCTGCAACCGATGGTTGACGACCACCTGCTGCCCCTTGAGTTGCCATTCCACCTGGTATTGACCGGCCGCATTGTTGAATTTCTGGTTCTTGGGAATGGCGATAATCGGCACTCCGGCAGGCAATTGCAGGCGATAGGTTTCATCATAGTGCTGTGCGGTGCAGTAAAACGGCGTCTCGTTGGTCGGCGCTGACGTGGTTGAATAAAGCGTTCTGAAAGACTTGCCGCCGGGCGGTGTTGGCACAGGCATGCCCCCTACCACGCTAAAATCGACATAGTCCTCGGCCTTGAAACGATAGCTGTAACCAAACTGCTTTTTGAGATTGAGGGGATCGCCTTGCATCACAATTTTCCCACGCCCATCAATGCCGGAAGAGGCCATGATGGTTTCTTCAACCCGCGCCTGATTCTGCTGATTGATTTGGGAAAAATACCCTCTCAGGTCGATCTCATCCACCTCACCCAAGTTACGTTCGGTTTGTCCGCGCATATTGCCCGATTTATCGAATTCGAAATCCACGCTGAGTGAGGTGTTATTGCGCAGTTCATCATTGTCTGGGGTACGCGCCAATTTCGCTTCGCGAGTGAGCAACACCGGTGCCCCAAGATCGGCCCCCGGCAGTTGACCAAAACGGGCCCAGGGATTGGTGGAATCCAGATACAGCTTGAACTCCGGCACATAGGTAATGGCATGGTTAAAACGGCCCAACAGCGGTACCGTCGGCAGAACCGGCCCTTCATCCATACCAATCAGCACCGGTGAACTGACAATGCCCTTGGCGGCTAACAACGCCTCCAGCAGCACCACGTGATCCTTGCAGTCACCGTAATGGTTATCAAGGATGCTCTGCGCCGGATTCGGTTCCAGCCCGCCGTTACCCAAATACACGGCAACGTAACGAATATTCTGTGCCACCCAACGGTAGAGAGCCGCCGTCTGTTCACGGCGATCGCTGATACCACTGGTGATTTGATCCGCCAGCGTTTGGATCGCCGGGGTGACTTTCGCCGCTTCGCCGGCTTTCAATTGGTAGGCTTTGGCCAACTGTGGCCATTCACGGTAGGTACTGGCCATGATGGTTGGGCTGAATGTCCAACTGTTGGCCGACCAGTTCTGTGCCTTCAGCGGCTCGCTGCGTTGATAACGCCAGCGCCAATGCGCCTGACCGTCGCGGACCTGCGGCGTATTTCCGCCCTCAACTCCCCGGGTAAAGACATGCATCGGCAAGTCAGCCGGCGCATGCAAGTTAACTTCCGCGTCATCAAATTGGTCGAATACGCTAAAGGTTTCCCACAGGCCGAAGTAGTCCGGGAAATACGGCGTATTTTGCGTGCGGCGCAGCTCATACATCACGCGCGATCCCGGAGCCAGGTTGGAGAACACGATAACCCGCACCTTGCGATCGGCATACAGCGGTGCCGAGGCGCTGGAATAACTTTCCTGGGTATAGATACGATCGGGTGCCACGTCATGGCGCTGTCCATCGGCCGTCAGCGTATAAGCCGAGACCACCTCCAGCGTTTCCATTTTCTCGCTGTAACTCAGGCGGATTTGGCTAAATTTCTCGACGGCAGCTTTGGTTTTAAGCAGAACTTCATAGCTCTCGGTTTTCACATTACTGGCATTGGCCTGCACTTGATAATCGGCGCGGTAGCGCACAAAGCTAAAATCATTGCGCACGGCCGCTTCCTGCGCGCTAGCCGTCGTAGGGGTGTCAGCGGCCAGCAACATGGCCGGTTGTGCTGCCGTCAGGCCGGCGAGCACCAGTATTGAGGGGATAGCGATTTGCATCTTCAATCCTTGAAGGTTTATTTAACCATAATGGTGGCCTTAATCAGGCGCAGACCTCCGTCGCAACAGGCAGGCACACTAGTATAAATGAGAAGCGTTTTCAATAAAATACCGGTTCCACTGACAGGATCCGATGTATCATTCGGGACAGAAAATTTCAAAAGGAA
Organism: Serratia sp. BW106; assembly: GCF_002607755.1. Taxonomy (NCBI): domain Bacteria; kingdom Pseudomonadati; phylum Pseudomonadota; class Gammaproteobacteria; order Enterobacterales; family Yersiniaceae; genus Serratia; species Serratia sp. BW106. Next base: position 250,533 of record NZ_MCGS01000010.1, on the reverse strand, counting down.
GTCTATTCATGGAAAATATCATTATCGAAAAAGCGAAAAAAACGGATGCCGCAGAAATTGTAAGGCTGATATCCCTGGCAGATAAAGATGCCGTACTGGCCCTTTCCGGTAAAAATGATATTGATGATGCTCTGCGTCAGTATGAAATAAACTTCGGTCGTGAGGATATCTACTTCAGCTACAAGAATATCTTTGTGGCACGCAGCAACAGCCGCATTCTTGGCTGCATCCTCTACTTCCGGGGCGAAGATGAGTCCAGTTTCCAACCCATCTCGGAACGTCCGCTTGAAATGGAAATGGAAAATGAATCTGATCCCGATGAAATCTACATTGATTCACTGGCGGTGCTGCCGGAGTGCCGGGGAAAGGGGATCGCTAAACGGCTGGTTAAACAGGTCACTCTTGAAGCCAGGAAACAGGGTTTTCAAAAGGTAGGCCTGCTGGCCGACAAGAGCAAAGCCTATCTGGGTAGCATGTATCAAACGCTGGGATTTAACGTCACGGCCGAAGTGAGTCTGCTTAACGACCATTACGAAAAGATGACCTTCTACACAGAACCATCATGTTCCTGAAACTGTCCCTCTCCCAAAGGAGAGGGAACAATCTCGCTGCGTGACGATTGAGCTAGCCTTGCTCTATCAGCATCACCGCCGTGGTATCCGCTGCCAGGGCTTCGAAAATGTGCTCCCGATCGGCGGAGTAACTGATGTAATCCCCCGGACTTAACTCTACCGCCTGGTCTTTCGGTCCCACTAGCGCCCTGCCACTGCTGATAATCACGTGCTCAATGGTCCCCGGCATATGCGGCCGCGAGATGCGCGTTTCGCCCGGTTGAACGCTCAGACGGTAAATATCGCGCTGGGCTCCCGGCGGACAGGTCGCCAATAAGGTGGCGGCGTAATTGGCCTGTTCGGAAACGGTAGTGACCCCTTCGTTAGCGCGGATCACCTGAACGTGCTGGCGCGGCTGGGAAATTAACCGGCTGACCGGTACATCCAGCGCCATCGCCAATGCCCACAGCGTTTCCAGGCTAGGGTTACCGTTACCGGTTTCCAGCTGTGAAAGCGTCGATTTGGCTATCCCAGCCCGACGGGCCAATTCGGTAACCGATAGCCCCAACCGCTCACGTTCCCGGCGAATGGCGGTCGAAAGCAGGCCGATCGGCGTGGCGTTATTGCAGATGTCATCGCTCATTGTTCACCATATCATCCAGTTGTTCGACTTGACGAACGCTTGCGAGCTGTTCATCATAACGTTCAATTGTTCATTTTAATGGTAACCGCATCAGTCGGCAAGTGCTGAGCACCATCAGGGAGAAGGGATATGAAGGTAAAAACCAGTGGCGTCATGCAGATGACTCTCGCCATGGTCATTTCCGGCACCGTGGGGTGGCCGGTAGTGATGCTGGGGCAACCGGCCACCACGGTAGTTTTCTGGCGCTGTGCGTTTGGTGCGCTGGCGATGTTGGTGGTCTGTGCCCTGCTCGGTCTGCTGAAAAAAGGCCTGCTGACCCGACGACAGGCCGCAATAGCGGTGCTGGGTGGTATCGCGCTGGTGTTGAACTGGACGCTGCTGTTCGCTGCCTATTCCTACGCCTCTATCGCCGTGGCTACGGTCACCTACCACGTTCAGCCCTTTATGTTGGTCGGGCTGGGGGTGCTGTTTTTTGGTGAAAAACTGACGGCGACCAAGCTCGGCTGGTTGTTATTGGCCTTTGTCGGCATGTTGTTGATCATCACCGGCAAGCAAAATGCCGGCGACGCCAGTTCCCATTACTTCACCGGCGTATTACTGGCGCTGGGTGCCGCCTTTATGTATGCGGTCGCGGCGGCGATCGTCAAACAATTGAAAGCAGTGCCGCCGCATCTGATTGTGTTGATCCAGCTCTCCGTTGGTGCGCTGCTGTTGGCTCCCTTCGCCGGTCTTGGCTCTCTGCCGTCAACGGCCAATACCTGGTTGTTGCTGGCGACCCTGGGCCTGGTACATACCGGGTTGATGTCCTCACTGCTGTACAGCGCGATCCAGAAAATCCCTACCAGCCTGGTGGGTGCCTTGTCCTTCATCTATCCATTGGTAGCAATTATTGTCGACTGGAGGGTGTTCGGTCACCGCCTTAGCCTGCTGCAGCTGCTGGGCGCTGCCGCGATCCTGCTGGCTGCAGCGGGCATGAACTTTGGCTGGCGCTTGATGCGCGCGAAGAAAACTCCCCATCCGGCGGACGGGATCTAAACGCCTTAAAGATCGTCCTGATCACTGATACATCTGCGGCAGGGTTATCCCGAAAATATCAAAAGCTCAGCAAATTAACGTATTCGCCCTGGCCGACAATAGCTGTTATTTATTGAGTCAGACACGGCGGAGGAATCAACGATGACGCTTTATGTGTGGAATAACCGGCTGAAACAGCGCGTCCGTTTCAGTTACTGGAATGAGCTGTGCGTGATTAACTAAATCGGGGGCCTGTAATGGCCCCCACCAATTTTAAAACCCTACCTGTCCTCAGTCTCACTGCGTATATGACTGATCTGCTCTTGCAGGTCGGGCCACGGTGCTTTCCCCGCATAGTTTTGCCGCAGGTAGTTAAGCAACGCCGCTATCTGCCCATCATTCAGGTTATGACGGAATGCCGGCATGTAACCCAGATTGATATTGGCCGGTTGCTGAATACCGTCCAATACCACCCGAATGGCGTTGTCCGGCGTATCGGCAAACAGGTTGGTGTTCAGCGCCAGCGAAGGCCGGATCCCGGCCATGTGCGCGCCCTTTTCCTGAGCATGGCAAGCCATACAGGCCCCGGAGAAAATACGTGCCCCCTCGGTGGTTAACGGCTCGGTCTTTAATTCGGCCCAGTCATTCAACCGCTGTGCCTGCGCCACCTTGGCTTGCGCCGGGTGGTAGCTGCGAAGATAGGTGGCGATGGCCTGCAAGTCTTGTTCCGGCAGGCGTGAAAGCCCCTCTTCGATCACCGGTGCCATCGGCCCCGCCGCGACACCGTGATTGGCCGAATACCCGCTGCGCATAAAGCTGAGCAGATCCTGCCGGGTCCAGTCCAGCGGGGCCAAAGAACTGCCGGTGAGTGACGGTGCCGTCCAGGCTTCCGCCACGCCGCCGGTCAAATGCGCAGTGCCGCCTTTTTCGCCAAACATCAGATTGCGCGGGGAGTGACAGGCGCTGCAATGCCCAAGACCTTCGGTCAGATAGGCCCCCCGGTTCCACTCGGCACTTTGCTCAGGATCCGTTTTCATCGCGCCCGGCGTCAGGAACAGCCAGTTCCAGGTCACTATGCCCTGGCGAATGTTAAACGGAAAACTCAGCGCGGTGACCGGCGGCTGGTAGCTCACCGCCGGCTGCGACATCAGATAGGCGTACAACGCCTGCAAATCTTCGTCACTGGTACGGGTAAAGGCGGTATAGGGGAAAGCCGGGTAGAGATAATGCCCTTCGCGATCCACCCCATGACGCATCGCCCGTTCAAAGGCAGCATAGGACCATTTGCCAATGCCGGTTTCGTTATCCGGCGTAATGTTGGTGGTGTAGATAGTGCCAAACGGGATCTCCATCGCCAACCCGCCAGTATCGCGTTTACCGCCCGGCCGGGTATGGCAGACCGAACAATCGCCGAGGTCGGCCAGCATTTTGCCACGGGCGATCTGTTGCTGACTAAAAGCGTGGGTCTCGTTCGCATCGCGTGGCGCAATTTCCGGCTGCCAACTGACAATCACACCGGCGACCACCACGGCAATGACCGCCAGACTGCCCCATCCGGCAACTTTCTTTAACTTGCCCATTATGAGTTATCCCTTTCTGCGTTGGTGGAAGCCTGCTGTTTTAACGCCTTCAGCACCTGCTCCGGGGTGAATGGCACTTCTCGCAGTCGCACACCCAGCGCGTCGAATAATGCATTGGCGATTGCTGCCGCACTCGGTACCGAGGCCGATTCCCCCGCGCCCATCGACGGCTCATCCGGGTAGTCCAGCAGTTGCACATCCACCTGTGGCAATTCATCAAAACGCAGGATCGGATAGCCCCCCCAGTCCAGTGACGTCACCGCTGACGCATCAAAGGTGACAAACTCCTTCAGCACCCGGCTGGCGGACTGGAGGATATTGCCATGCACCTGATGACGAACCCCGGCCGGATTGATGATGCGTCCGCAGTCATGGGCCACGAAGATTTTGTCGAGTTTAATCTGGCCGCTGTGGCGGTTAACGCTGAGGTCACACACCCAGGCTGCCCAGGCCGCGCCGAACCCCGGGAATTTGCTGTGGAAGTAACGGGCATAGGCAAAGCCACGGCCACTTACCCACGCCTGTCCGCTCGTTGCCGGGTTGCGATGCGCCGGGCCATCCTGCCAACCGGCCTGTTTTTTCAATGCATTGATCAACGCCACGGCGCGCGGGTCTTTCAGATATTGCAGGCGGAAAGCGATCGGATCCTGCCCGGCGTGCCACGCCAGCTCATCAATCCACGATTCATGGGCAAACACATTGGGCAACGCCGAAACCCCGCGCATCCATGAAGCCCGCACGATCGGCGCAGCATCCTGACAAATCACCCGCATATTTGGATATTCGTACTGGGGGATGGCAGTTCTGTCGCCCATCTGCTGTACATCAGCCCGATTGGCCACCTTACCGGTCAAAACCAGTGACAATGTCACGGCGTTATTGGAGGGATAGCTGGTTTTCAGCTCGTAGGCCGCCACCTGCCGGTGTTGATCCAACCCACCGCGCACCCGCATCAACTGCCCGGTGCCCTTGGGTTCCCAACCCGACTCTTGCTCACGCATCAACTGCACTCTGACCGGTTTGCCAGTGGCCTGAGATAGCAGCGCGGCGTCTGCCGACACGTCATCGGCACAGTTGCGGCCATAACAACCGGAGGCCTCCATGCGATTGATATGCACCTGCTCAGGCTGTCGATCGAGCAAATGGGCGATGTCTTTGCGCAGGTCATGAGGGTTTTGCGTGCCCGACCAGATTTCTGCGTGCTCACTGCTGACATCGGCCACCGCACAGGAAGGGCCAATGGAGGCATGCTGATGATAAGGCCAGACGTAATCGGCATTGACCTCGGTGTGCAGCGAAGCCAGCGCGGCATCGACGCCCGCATCATCACGCAGCACGCGATCGCTTTTCGGGTTAGCCGCCAGCGCCGCCTGCAATCCCTGCACCGAAAGATCCGGCAGCCCGGTCCAGGGACGCCATACGGTCTTCAATTGCCGCATGGCTGCGATCGCCTGCTCTTCACGCTCGGCAACGATGCCGATAAAATCGTTAATCACCACCAGTTTCACGATGCCCGGCAGATGAGAGATAGAAGCTCGGTCCACCGACAGCAGCCCACTGCCCAGGGGCGCACTGCTGTCCGCGCCGGTATAAGGCGGGCGTACCACTCTGCCGTGCAGCATGCCCGGTAGCCGCAGGTCGTGCACATAGGTCAGTTGACCGGTAACCTTGGCCGGGATATCTACCCGCGGCACGGCCTTACCGACATAGCGGCTGTCCGCCACGCTTTTCAGCTTGACCGTTTTATCCAGCGCAACCTGCAAGTTTTGCCCGTTGGCCAGGTCGCCATAGCTCAGGCTGACATGGGGTTTGTCCGCTGCAAATACCCGACCATTCTCGGCCCGTAACCTGTCCACCGGCAGCGCGAAGGCGCGTGCGGCCAGCCCCAGCAACAACTGCCGCACCTGCGCCGCCGCCTGTCGCAGCGGAATTGAGGTTACCTGAATAGTGGCACTGGCGATGGTCGGCCCCTGATCCGGCGTGCGCTGGGTATCCCCCAGAATGACCGTGACATGGTCAAAGGGCACGCTGATTTCATCGGCAACAATCTGTGCCAATGCCGTACGAATACCGGTACCGAGATCCACATGGCCATTAAAGGCAGTAACCCGACCGTCGGCGGTCAGGCCAATAAAGCTGTCCACACGATCCAGCGGCAGGTCGCCCACGGCGGCAGGCGTATCGGCAAGGGCATTGAGTGAAACCGGCAGCAGACTGCTGACCATCACCAGCCCTCCTGCCTGTAACAGGCGGCGTCGGGTGAGTTCCAGGCGGCTCATGACTGCCCCCTTTCGGCCAACAGCTGTCGGGCTTTGGCTGCCGCGCGCAAGATCTCAATATGGGTGCCGCAGCGACACAGGTTATAGGCCAGTTCATTTTTGATTTGTTGTTCATCGGCCTGCGGATTGCGCTCAAACAGCGCAACCAGCGTCATGATCATACCGTTGGTGCAATAACCGCACTGCGCGGCTTGCTCATCGATAAAGCCCTGTTGAACCGGGTGCAGTTGCCCCGCTTCGCTGAGGCCTTCCAGCGTGGTAACAGATTTATTGATGGCACCGCTCAGTGGGATAGAACAGGAACGAGCGGCAACGCCGTCGATCAATACCGTACAGGCACCACACTCCCCCAGGCCACAACCATATTTGGGGCCGTTGAGGCCCAGATCATTGCGTAATACGTACAGTAAAGGCGTCTCGGGCGAAACGTCGTCGAGTGCGACCATCCGGCCGTTTATTTTAATTTCCATGGTGAAATATATCCTTAACCAAACGGATTTCTCCGTAATATCACTGTGATGAATGATTCACAGCATGCTAATTATAATCATTAAAAGACTTAGCAATGTTAAGGTGATGTAGCGTGAATTGCTTTACCGAAAAATGGGTATTTATTATAAATTTCCGATAGATACTCATAATATTCTTGGCAGCTCCCCTCCCAGGCTAAAAAATCACCGTTTGCTCTCCGCCAAATACGGCTAAATAAAGCGCCTGTTTATTTCCCCCGGACCCGCATGTTACGACTGCCTGTTACCGGTTTTACTCCGTCGGTCACATTACCGGTAACACCTTTTTTTAACATCCTTCAGCGTGATATCTGTCGCAAAACCGCCTGCGGAAAACCGCTTTGATAGTCCTATCGAAGCAACTATTTTTTGACAGGTGAAACCATGACGACCCCAACGCCCAATGAAGTACTGTTAATTGCCCCCGTGATGGAAAACCTGCAGGCCCGCCTTGAGGCGGCCTTTGTGGTGCACCGGCTGTATGAACAAGCGGACCCGGTGGCGTTTCTCGCCGCCAAGGGAGAAGCCTTTCAGGCGATCGTTACCCGTGGCGATATCGGCGTCACCACGCCGGTTCTCGAGCAATTACCGCAGTTGGGGCTGATTGCGGTATTTGGTGTGGGCACCGACGCGATAGACCTGGAGTACACCCGCCAACGTGGCATTGCCGTCACCATCACCTCCGGCGCGTTGACCGAAGACGTGGCGGATATGGCGTTGGGGTTGCTGTTGGCCACCGCTCGTCAGCTCTGCCATAACGACCGTTTTGTCCGTGAAGGCCGCTGGCTGCAGGAAGCACCCGGACTGTCGGTGCAGGTCAGCGGGAAGCGTCTGGGGATTTTTGGCATGGGTAACATCGGCCGTGCCATCGCCCAGCGCGCCGCCGGCTTCAACATGCGCATCCAATACGCCAGCCACCGGCAGGACAGTACGCTGCCCTATGCCTATTACCCGGATCTGCTGGCATTGGCGCGAGAAAGTGACTTTTTTGTGATTGCCATTTCGGGCGGAAAGGACAGTGCCGGTTTGGTAGACAAGGCCGTGTTTGACGCGCTGCCGTCGCACGCACTGGTGATCAACATTGCTCGTGGCAGCATCGTCAACCAAGCGGATCTGATTGCCGCGCTGCAAATCGGTGACATCGCCGGGGCCGGACTGGACGTTTACGCCCAGGAGCCGCAGGTGCCTGCCGAGCTGATCGCGATGGATAACGTGGTGCTGCAACCGCATATCGCCAGCGCCACCCAGGAAACCCGGCAAAAAATGAGCGATATCGTCTTCACCAACGTTGAAGCCTTTTTCAACCAGGCACCGCTGCCCCACGCCATCGAGTAATTAACCCGCTTTAGTTCGATTTTATTCTTGCCGAATAACAGAACCTCCCGTTCTGGAGGTTCTCCCTGCGTCCTGTAAAGAGAGATCGCCATGGATAATAAAATACCCAACACCCGCTGGCTGCGGGTCATTGCCCCGATCCTGATCGCCTGCATTATTTCCTTTATGGACCGGGTTAATATCAGTTTTGCCTTGCCCGGTGGTATGGAAAGTGATTTGGGCATTTCCAGCCAGATGGCGGGTTTGGCCAGCGGCATCTTCTTTATCGGTTATCTGTTTTTGCAGGTTCCCGGCGGCCGCATTGCGGTTAACGGCAGCGGCAAACGCTTTATCGCCTGGTCACTCTGTGCCTGGGCGGTGGTTTCGGTGGCCACCGGCTTTGTCACCAACCACTACCAACTGCTGGTGTTACGTTTTGTATTAGGCATTTCCGAAGGTGGCATGTTGCCGGTGGTGCTGACCATGATCAGCAATTGGTTCCCGGAAAAAGAACTGGGCCGCGCCAATGCCTTCGTCATGATGTTCGCCCCGCTGGGTGGCATGCTTACCGCCCCCATTTCGGGTGCCATCATTAACCAGCTCGACTGGCGCTGGCTGTTTATCCTCGAAGGTTTGCTGTCACTGGTGGTGTTGGCCGTTTGGTGGCTGTTGATCAGCGATCGTCCGCAGGAGGCGCGCTGGCTGCCGGCCCGCGAGCGCGAATATCTGATAACAGAACTGACACGCGAGCGTCAGGCTCGCAGCAGAAGCCAGCCGGTCAGCAACGCACCGTTGAAGGACGTGTTCCGCAATAAGGGGCTGATGAAACTGGTACTGCTGAACTTCTTCTACCAGACCGGTGACTATGGCTACACCCTGTGGCTGCCGACCATTCTGAAAAACCTCACCGGCGGCAATATGGCCTCGGTCGGCTTCCTGGCGATCTTGCCGTTCGTCGCGACCCTGCTGGGGATTTACCTGATATCGGTGCTGACCGACAAAACCGGCAAGCGTCGGCTGTGGGTGATGGTCTCCCTGTTCTGCTTTGCCGCCGCACTGTTGGCCTCGGTGGTGTTGCGCCATAACGTGGTGGCGGCCTATATCGCATTGGTGGTTTGTGGCTTCTTCCTGAAGGCGGCGACCAGCCCATTCTGGTCGATGCCAGGGCGTATCGCCTCGGCGGAAGTGGCCGGTGGCGCACGCGGCGTGATTAATGGCCTCGGCAATCTGGGCGGTTTCTGTGGCCCCTATCTGGTCGGCGTGATGATCTACCTGTACGGTCAGAACGTCGCGGTTTGCGCTTTGGCGGTCTCGCTGATCATCGCCGGTATCATCGCCTGGCGCTTGCCGAAGGAATGCGATCTGACCGGCAGCGAACCGGCGCATGACGTGCTGCTGGAGAAGGCCAAACGCGCCTGAATAACAACGAAAACCACGAGCGGGCTACGGCAAAATTTGCTATGTTAGCCCGCTGATTAAGGTCTGTTGTTACTCGCCGGATAGGTCTATGTTTACCCATAAAGCAATTGCCGAACTCAATGCGCTGGAGTTGATGGTTTATAACTACGTCATCAAAAACAACAACCCGGTGATGTATATGACCATCCGCGAACTGGCCGAGGCCGCCGGGGTGTCCACCACTACCGTGCTGCGTTTTTGCAAGAAAATGGGTTGCGAAGGTTATTCCGAATTCCGTATCCGCTTTAAACTGCATCTTGAGCAAACTGAAGCGTCGCCGGTAGATTTTGGCACCAGCGAAATCATCAACTTCTTTAAAAGCATCAATAACGACGAATTTAATCAGCTGATTGACCAGGCGGTGCAACATATTGCCGCCGCCGAGCGCATTATTTTTGTCGGGGTAAGTACCTCTGGGGCATTGGGGAAATACGGGGCGCGTTTCTTTTCCAACGTGGGGAAATTCAGCACCCATATTGATGACCCTTATTATCCGATCAATAGCGACATGTATAAAAGCGCGGTAGCAATTATGCTTTCCGTCTCCGGTGAGACCGAAGAGATCCTGCGCCTCGCCAGCCAGTTCAGCCTGCACCACTGCAAAATCGTCAGCATCACCAACAACGAAACCTCCTCATTGGCGCGTATGGCGGACTTCAACCTCTCCTACCACGTTCCCCCGCAGTTGATTGCCGGGCAACATAACATCACCACCCAGATCCCGGTTATTTACATTATTGAAACTATCGGCAAGCGGCTGGGCCATATTAACGCCAGTAAATAAAACAGCCTGTTTTTTTAATGTGACAAATTACCAAATCGGTATTTTGTTATATCGTGACATTCAATCCCAGCTTGCTAGTATATTCTCAGAACCTTTCATTAATAAGCGAATGAGAAACCAACGATGAAACAGCAACAGTTACCGAAAGATTTTCTGTGGGGTGGCGCGGTCGCCGCGCACCAGGTTGAAGGCGGTTGGGATCAGGGCGGCAAAGGCCCAAGCATTGCTGACGTGCTGTCAGGCGGCGCACACGGTGTGGATCGCGTAATGACCGACGGCGTACTGGAAGGCTATCGCTACCCTAACCATGAAGCCGTGGATTTCTACGGCCGCTACAAACAGGATATCGCGCTGTTCGCCGAGATGGGCTTCAAATGCTTCCGCACCTCGATCGCCTGGACGCGCATCTTCCCTAAAGGTGATGAGCTGGAACCAAACGAAGCCGGTCTGCAATTCTATGACGATCTGTTCGATGAACTGCTGAAATACAATATCCAGCCGGTGATCACCCTGTCGCACTTCGAAATGCCCTATCACCTGGTGAAAGAGTATGGCGGCTGGAAAAACCGTCAGGTGGTCGATTTCTTCGTGCGTTTCAGCGAAGTGGTGCTGCGCCGCTATCAGCATAAAGTTAAATACTGGATGACCTTTAACGAGATCAACAACCAGAGCAACTACCAGTATCCACTGTTCGGCTACTGCTGCTCCGGCGTGGTGTACAGCGAAGAACAGAACCCGGAACAGACGCTGTATCAGGTGCTGCATCATCAGTTCGTTGCCAGCGCCCAGGTGGTGAAACTGGGTCACCAGATTAACCCGGAGTTCAAAATCGGTTGCATGCTGGCCTGCGTGCCCTTCTACCCGTTCTCCTGTAAGCCGGATGACGTGATGTACAGCGTTGAAGCCATGCACCAGCGTTATCTCTACACCGACGTTCAGGTGCGCGGTTACTATCCGTCGTACCTGCTGCGTGACTGGCAGCGCAAAGGCTTGCAGATCGAAATGCAGCCGCAGGATGAGCAAACCCTGCGTGAAGGCTGCGCGGATTACATCGGTTTCAGCTACTACATGAGTAATGCCCTGCAGGCCGATGCGGTGAGCAGCAGTGACCCGATGTTCGGTTTCCCCGGCAACGTGCCAAACCCACACGTTAAAGCCTCCGACTGGGGCTGGCAGATTGACCCGGTTGGTCTGCGTTATTCGCTGAACGTGCTGTACGAGCGTTACCAGAAGCCGCTGTTTATCGTTGAGAACGGCTTTGGCGCGTTCGATAAGGTCGAGGCCGACGGTCAAATCAACGATGACTACCGTATCGACTACCTGAGTGCGCATATCGAACAGATGAAAAAAGCGGTGATCGAAGACGGCGTGGATCTGATCGGTTACACCCCATGGGGCTGCATCGACTGCGTTTCCTTCACTACCGGTGAATACGGCAAGCGCTACGGCTTTATCTACGTCGACAAACACGACGATGGCACCGGCACCCTCGAGCGCTCGCGCAAAAAGAGCTTCGACTGGTACCGCCGCGTGATCGCCAGCAACGGCGAACAGCTTTAATCCCCATGATGTTCCCAAAGGGCGGATAATCCGCCCTTTCTCATTCTTATTACATAACCTCAGGTTATGCAAAACACCGCTAAATTTCACTTTATCGTAACACTCTGTCTTGCGAGACTCAGGTGAGGGAAAGCGATTTCCCCCTTCGTGCTGACATTAAATCAAAACAGATCAGCCCTCTGCACCCTGCCTACGCCATGAGGATTTCCGCATGAGCCAGATAGATGAACTCTACCAACGTAACTATGAGCGGCATCCGCCGGTCCTGGTGCCGGAATACAAAACCAGCGTGCTGCGCTCACCGAAAAATGCGCTGATCTCGCTGCAAAATTCACTGTCCGAAATCACCGGCCCGGTATTTGGCCAACATGAACTCGGCACGCTGGATAACGACCTGATCCTTAACTACGCCAAACAAGGCTTGCCGATCGGCGAGCGGATTATCGTGCACGGCTACGTTCGCGATGAAAACGGCCTGCCGATGCGCAATGCGCTGGTCGAGGTGTGGCAAGCCAACGCCGGTGGGCGCTATCGCCATAAAAAAGACCAGTATCTGGCCCCGATAGACCCCAACTTCGGCGGCTGCGGCCGGGTATTAACCGACGACAACGGCTATTACTTCTTCCGCACCATCAAGCCCGGCCCTTATCCCTGGCGCAACCGGGTCAATGACTGGCGCCCCGCCCATATTCACTTTTCGCTGTCCGGCGACGCCTTCGCCCAGCGGTTGATCACCCAGATGTATTTCGAAGGCGATCCGCTGATTGCCAGTTGCCCCATTGTGCGCGCGATCAAAAATGACGATGCGGTACGCACGCTGATCGCCGGTCTGGACAAAACCGCCTCGGTGCAGCTGGACAGCCTGGCCTATCGTTTCGATTTGGTGTTACGCGGTCACCGCGCCACCTTGTTTGAAAACCGCCTGCAGGGGAAAGCATGATGCCGCAAAACTATCTTCTGGAAACGCCGTCGCAAACCGCCGGCCCTTATGTACACATTGGCCTCGCGCCCCTGGCCGCCGGCTTCGAGATCTTTGAGAATAACTTCGGCCAGGTGCTGACCCAGCCGGAAACTCAGGGCCAGCGTATTACCCTGGAAGGTCAGGTGTTCGACGGCAGCGGCTCCCTGATCCGCGACGTGCTGCTGGAAATCTGGCAGGCCAACAGCCACGGCCGTTATAACCACCCGGGCGACCAACAACAACACAAACCGCTGGATGATGCCTTCCGGGGCTGGGGCCGCAGCTGTTCGGATTTTGAAACCGGCCTCTATCGCTTTGAAACCATCAAACCCGGCGCTGTCTGCGGCCGTGACGGCCGGATGATGGCACCGCACATTAACCTGTGGATCGTCGCACGCGGCATCAATATTGGTTTGCATACCCGGCTGTATTTCGCCGACGAGGATGCCGCTAACCAACAGGATCCGGTGTTGAACCTGATCGAACTGGAAGTGCGGCGTAAAACGCTGATTGCCCAGCCAGAACGCCGGGGTGATGAATTAGTGTATCGCTTTGACATTGTGGTTCAGGGTGAAAACGAAACGGTATTCTTCGACCTGTAAACTCCGCCTGTATGCGGCCGCAAAAATTCTGCATGCCAGTGCAAATATGCGGCCGCCATCACTTGTTACCTCCGGGGAAAACTCCCTACACTGAGGTATGAAAAAAGCCAATTTATTTATTCAACGCATGCGCTTACGCCACATCAACGGCTTTGTTGCCGTGGCGCAAGAACGGTCGCTAAGCCGCGCGGCCGATAAGCTGAGCCTGAGCCAACCGGCACTGTCCAAGACGCTGAGCGAGCTGGAAGCCTTAACTGGCAATCGCCTGCTGGTGCGTAACCGCCAGGGAACCCGGCTGACCGAACAAGGTGAGCAGTTTCTCGGTTATGCCACGCGGGTGCTGGAGGCACTGACCGCTGCCGGACACGCACTCGACAGGCTCGACGATGCCCCGGCGCGGGTATTGCGCATCGGGGCACTGCCAACCACCGCGCTGGGCATGCTGCCGCAGTCCATCGGCCAGTATCAGCAGGCCCACCCTCATTCACGTATTCAGGTGGTTACCGGTAAAAATACCGAATTGTTGGCACAGCTCAAGGCAGGTGAGATTGACGTCGCGATAGGCCGCATGGCCGATCCGGAAATGATGAGCGGGTTGGCTTTCGAACTGTTGCTGCTGGAGTCTCTGCTGATGGTGACGCGTCCGGGGCATCCGCTGTTAAGCGAAACCATCACTCTGGAGCGCGCACTGCATTATCCGGCCATTATTTCGCCAAAGGGCACGGTGCCACGCCACAATACCGAGAATCTGCTGTCGACCCAGGGTTTCAGCCTGCCCGGCCAGTATATTGAAACGCTGTCGGCCTCGCTGGCACGCCAAATGACGCTGCAGTTTGATTATGTGTGGTTTGTGCCATCCAGCGCGGTAAAAACCGATATCGCGGCCGGACAACTGATCCCGCTCCCCCTGCCGACCCAGGGTATGGAGGAAGCGGTAGGTATTCTGACCCGCAACGACGGTGAGTTGACTGAGGCGGTGCTGGCATTTATCGCCACGGTGCGGGGTATCGCGGGCGCGGCACGCTCCGCTTAGTCGGCCTCTCTGTCCTGCTCGGCAAAGACTTCTGCCGCCAGGTGAAACGCCGAGTTGGCCGCCGGCAGGCCACAGTACAGCGCACTTTGCATCAGCACTTCTTTAATTTCCTCACGAGTCACGCCGTTGTTCACTGCCGCCTTTAGGTGCATACGCAGCTCGGCTTCGCGGTTAAGGGCGATCAACATCGCAATGGTGATCAGGCTGCGGGTATGGCGCGCCAACCCCGGTCGGGTCCAGATCTCCCCCCAGGCATAGCGGCTGATAAAGTCCTGGAACTCTTCGTTTAACGGAGTGTGTTGGCTGAGGCTGCGATCTACATGGCTGTCTCCCAGCACCGCCCTGCGTACCTCAATCCCCTGTTGATACCGTTGTTCGTCATTCATACTGATTTACTCCTGAAATGGCTGCCGTGGCCTGTTCCAGTACCCGTCGGGTAAAGGTTTGGGCACTACCGAGGTACTGCTGGGGATCCAACAGGTTGGAAAGCTGCTGGGCAGATAAATGCGCCATAACCAGCGGATCGTCCAGCAACACCTCAGACAGTGTGAGCCGCTGCGCCAGCGCCAAGTGGCACTGTTTTTCGATATGCTGATGGGCCCGCTGGCGGCCAATAGCTTCGCCCAACGCCATGGTCACCGCCTCCGCCATGATCAAGCCGTGTGTTAACTTCAGGTTATATTCCATCTGTTGTGGGAACACCTGCAGCTCGGCAATCAACTCACCGGCCGTGTGCAAGGCCCCCGCCGTCAACATCACCAATTCTGGCAGGCTTTCCCACTCGGCGTGCCAACCGCCCAGACCGCGCTCGTGTTCCTGCACCATAGCGGCATACAGCCCGCCGACCAACGCAGGCACCCGATTGGCCGCCGCGAGGATCACCGCACAGGCCACCGGATTACGCTTGTGCGGCATGGTCGAAGAGCCACCGCGCCCAGCCGCGACCGGTTCGGCCACCTCTGCCACTTCGGTCTGCGTCAGCAAAGAGATATCGCGGGCCAGTTTGCCCAGCGTGCCGCTTAATCCGGCATACCAACCGGCAATCTCCAGCAGGCGATCGCGCTGACTGTGCCAGGGAGTATCTGCCGCGGTCAGTTGCAGCCTGGCTGCCAGCGCGGTCACCAGTGTCTCTCCCTGTTCGCCCAGCGACGCCAGGGTACCGGCGGCACCGCCCAACTGCAGTGCCAGTACGCGCGGCCGCATTTCATTCAACCGCTGCCGGTAGCGCAGCAAGGCATCCAGCGTACCGGCCAGCTTTAGCCCCAGCGTGGTGGGCAGTGCGTGCTGCATCCAGGTGCGGCCGACCAGTACAGAGTCCTGATGATGGGTAATTTGTTGTACCAGCGCCACGATCAGCCGGTCCAGGTCGTTCTGCGTCAAGGTGAGCGCCTGCCGCAGTTGCAGCACCAAACCGGTGTCGATGGCATCCTGACTGGTAGCGCCCCAGTGAACGTAGCGCGCGGCCTCGGCATCTTGCTGAGCCACTCGGCTGGTTAGCTGTTTCACCAGCGGGATCGCCAGATTACCGGCCTGTGCCGCCGCCTGAGCCAGGCTCAGCGCATCGAACAAATGGCTGTGGCAAACGGCGGCAATCTGTTGGCCGGCTTCGGCAGGAATGATCCCCAGCCCGGCCTGCGCCATGGCCAGCGCCGCTTCGAAATCCAGCATCCCCTGCAGGGTAGCGGCATCGCTAAAGCACGGGCTCACCGCTGAAGACCGCAGCAGCGGTGTCAGTAACTCCATATATCCTCCGGGCAAAGGGCTCATTTCCCGATGATGGCGCGACGCGGTTGGCAGCGTCAAGAACGATAACCGCTGCTCTGGGCGATTATCGAAACATTGAACGAATTTATTGATTTTTGTGATACCGGCCGGATTACATCATCTGAAAGGGAGAGCCGACATAGTTTTCCGCCAGCACCGTCATCGCGCTGCGCGACTTCACGGTGTATTGCAGCTCTGATAACTGTAAGCGTTGCTGGAATGCGCTGTCGTCATGATGGGTATGCAGCATGTTGGTCATCCACCAGGAGAAATGTTCCGCACGCCAGACGCGTTGCAGCGCGTCGTCACTGTAGCTGTCCAGCCGCCGCCAGCTTTTGTGACGGTAAAACGCCTCCAGCGCCTGAGACAACAGACAGACATCCGCCATCGCCAGATTCAGCCCCTTGGCCCCGGTTGGCGGCACAATATGTGCCGAGTCACCCGCCAGCAGCAGGCGTTTACAGCGCATGGGTTCGGTAACAAAACTGCGCATCCCGACCACGTTTTTCTGGAATATACGGCCCTTTTTCAGCGACCAGCCGTCGTGATTTTCTACCCGGCTCTCCAGTTCATTCCAGATACGATCATCCGACCATTGGTTGACGTTTTCCGTCGGGTCGCACTGGAAATACATGCGCTGGACGCCCGGCGAACGGGTGCTAATCAGCGCAAAACCGCGCGGGTGGCGGGCGTAGATCAGCTCATCGCTGGACGGCGGTGCCTCCACCAGAATGCCGAACCAGCCAAAGGGGTAGACCCGGGTGTAGTCCTGGCGCAGACCTCCGGGCATCGCCGCCCGACTGATACCGTGGAAACCGTCACAGCCAATGACAAAATCACATTCCAGGCGCTGCGGTTCACCGTCGAGACGGTAATGCACCTGCGGTCGTTCGCTATCCAACTCCTTCAGTTCCACCTGTTCCACCTCGAAATAGAGCTGGCCCTTCGCCGCCTGCCGCGCAGCAATCAGGTCTTTCAGCACCTCGTGCTGGGCATAAACGGTGATCGCCCGGTCGGTCAGTTCGGTCAGATCGATCCGGTGCTGTTGGCCGCCGAATGCCAGCCGGATGCCATGGTGCTGCGCCCCTTCTTTGCGCATGCGTTCACCCAATCCGGTTTGATTGAGTAAATCGACCGTTCCCTGTTCGAGCACCCCGGCGCGAATGGTCGACTCCACCGCCTGCTGGCTGCGCGTTTCCAATACCACCGACTCAATACCCTGCAGATGCAGCAGGTGCGACAGCATTAATCCGGCCGGGCCGGCACCAATAATCGCGATCTGTGTACGCATGGTTATCTCCTTATAGGGCTTTGTTGAGCGAACCGGACAGTGCCGTCGCTTTGGCAGAAAAGTGTTTGACTATCAACGCCAGTGCCGCCACCAGCGCCGGGATCGCCAGCAGGGTGAAAATGGTGCTGAACGACAGTTGCATTTGCATCAGCACCCCGCCGCTCATCGCGCCCAGGATGCCGCCGAAACGCCCCAGCCCCAGCATCCAGGCGACACCCGTCGCCCGCCCCTGGGTTGGATAGAACCCGGCGGCCAGCGCCGGCATGGAAGACTGCGCACCGTTCATGCAGGTACCGGCGATAAACACCGTCACCGCCATCAGTATCGGGTCGGTGTAAACGTAGCCAATGGCGCAGACGAACAGCCCGGTTAACAGATAGCCCACCGCCACCACCTTGTGCGGATTCATCCGGTCCATCAGCCAACCGATGATCAGCACGCCAATACCGCCACCCAGAGGAAATAGCGCGGTAATCAACGACGCCTGGCGAATGGAAGCACCGGTTTCACGGATCAACAGCGGCAACCAACTGGTCAGCAGATAAAAGATCATCAGCCCCATGAAATAGGTCAGGCACAGCATCAGGGTACCCAGCAGATAACGCGGGGAGAAAATCACCCCCAGCGCCGATTTGGCTTTAACCTGATCGGCTTCAGACAGGCTAAAGCGCAGCGGTTCGATTAACTTGAGCGGCGCAATACGTTTGAGTACGGCAGCAATCCGCTGCGCCGGGTAACCGCGTACCACCATAAAACGGGCCGATTCCGGCAGTGCGACGATCAGCACTACCGCCAGCAGCAGCGGCATCACGCCCCCCAGCACCATGACACTCTGCCAACCGAAGTGCGGTATCAGCCAGGCGGAAACGAAACCGCCCATCGACGACCCGAGCGGAAAGCCGCAGAACATCAGATTCACCAGCAGTGCCCGCTTACGTTCCGGCGCATATTCCGACATCAGGGTGGCGGCATTCGGCATCGCCGCCCCCAGCCCCAGACCGGTTAAAAAACGCAGTAGCGTCAGCATCGGCAGCGTGGTGGCAAACGCCGTCAACAGGCTGAAACCCCCAAACAGGAACAGCGACAGTACCAGCACTTTTTTGCGTCCAATGCGGTCCGCCAGCGGTCCGGCCGTGAGTGCTCCCACGGCCAACCCGACCAGGGCCGCACTCATCACCGGCCCCAGCGAGGTCTTCTCTATCCCCCAATCTTGCACCAGCGAGGTGGCGATAAAACCGATAATCGCGGTGTCGAAGCCGTCCAGTGCCACGGTGAGGAAACACAGTATCAGGATCATCCACTGGTAACGGGAAAAGGGGTTCTCATTAATAAACGACTGAATTTCTAGGGTGTTTGGCTGAGACATAGAGCGCTTCCTGGGTTGGCCTGGTGAAATAAACCCGGCGAGAACAGCCAGGCGTTTCCCTGGCAAATTCGCTAGTTGTGCGATTATCGAAACTTGGTTCGTTAATCGCCTATTCATCAAAGCATCACCCACAATAAGTTTCAATATTGTTAAATTAATTAGCGTGCGATAACCGAACGCGAAAAGACCCGCTTTACAAGAAAGGGTTTATTATCAGTTTGATAGTTTATTTTTTTGCCCATCGGCAAGGTGGGCATTCTGTGAGCCATTTAACATTGGTGAAACTATTTCGACGCTTATTCAACAGGGGAAAAATGCCGGTTCCCCTCATTCCTGTCTGAGGCCCCGGTTGTGCCTTATTCCCGGCAGCAATTTTGATTTATTAACCCGGAAATTGGGTTCGATTGAACAACTTGAAAGCGCATGCGACTGGACTAAGCTGAAACGGAAGAAAGCGAATAACAAAATAATAAAAATAGATTACTGACTGGGCAGGTAACCATGAGCAAAAGAGTGAATGGCGTTGTTTGCTGTCTGTTATTTCTGATTTCATCCCTGTGCTTTGGCGCTGAGCCGCGCCAGCTCGCCACCGATCAGGAAAAGGCCCGAACGGTTTATATATTTCACCAACCTATTGTCATGCTGCAGGCAAAGTTCGGCTTTACCACCCCGGAAGAACGTGTTTTACGGATCCGTAATACTTTGCGCTCTCTCACCGAAGAAGACATACACCAGCCGGTGCAGGTACATGTAATAAAACGCTATAACCAGCAGGGGCGGCTGTTCACCATTAATGGCAAGCCATTCATGTTATTAACCCAGGGAGACCTGGATGATGGCGATGATCTGACGCTGGACCAGGCTTCACTCAACGTGCTGGAACGAATCAATGCCCAGCGCACGGCACTGATAGAACAATACTCTACTGCTTACCTGGCGATTGCGGTAGCGAAGAGCGCAGCCGGAACCCTGGCGCTGGTGCTGGTATTTTACGCCGCGTTCAAATCCTGGCAGCGGGTTAAAAGGTTTTATGCCACCCGAATAGCGCTCAAGCGGGGGTGGATCCCGCAGAGCTGGCGCGTGCTGCTCGGGGCTTTTGAATCTCGCCTGTACGCCCTGCTAATGATATTGCTGAGTATTAGCGCCTTTTATATCTGGCTGAGTTGGCTCTTCCGGTTATTTCCCTGGACGCGTGTTTGGGGCGAGTCTCTGGGGGACTGGTCTATCAGCGTTATCCAGAAAGTCACCCTATCCATTGTTTCCGCCTTCCCTGGGCTGGCGATTGTCGCCATTATCTTTTTGCTGACGGGTTTTATTCTCAAACTGCTCAAGGTGCTGTTAAAACGCGTCGAGAGCGGAAGACTGGTTGTGCCAGGTTTACATCCCGAAACGGTTGGCGCCACACGTAAACTGATTTCGGTGATGGTCTGGCTGTTTGCCTTGTCGGCCGCCTATCCTTTTCTACCCGGTGCCGACTCTTTGGCCTTTAAAGGCGTCAGCGTGTTCTTTGGCTTGATGTTAACGCTCGGCTCGGCGGGATTAATGAATCACGCCATGAGTGGATTGGTACTGACTTATTCGCGCGCGCTGCGCAAAGGCGACGTGATCAGGATAGGCGACAACGAAGGGCTGGTCAGCGAAGTCGGGATGCTGGCCACCAAAATCCTCACCCGCGAAAATTATGTTGTCACCGTCCCCAATGCGGTGGTGGTCAGCGGTAAAATCACCAATCTCAGCGCACTGAACCCCGGCGAGGGTGTGAATCTCACCACCAGCGTGACGATTGGTTACGACACCCCATGGCGGCAGGTTCACGCAATGCTGGAACTGGCGGCAAAAAGAACCCGGGGCATCGACAGTCAGGTCCCCCCGCTGGTTCGCCAGCTCAATTTAATGGACTGGTACATCGCCTATGAACTGCAGGTCAGGCTCGGTGCAGGCGAATCACTGGCAACCGTCAAAAGTGAATTACATAGCCACATTCAGGACGTGTTCAATGAATTTAACGTCCAGATCATGTCACCGAATTTCGTGCTGCAACCCGAAAATGCCGTGATGGTCACCCGAGAAAATTGGTATACCGCCCCTGCGGTGCGACCGGATCAGCAGCCATGACAAAATTGAGTGTCCTGCTGGCTCTGCTTCCCGGCTTAGCCTTCCCCGCAGCCCTTCAGGCGGCAGGACTGATTGATGCGGAAGATGGCATGCTGGATATGGGCGAGTACATGAGCGATAGCCGCTACGGTTTTCTGCCGGTGCCGGTGGTAATCACCGAACCGGCCGTGGGGTATGGCGGCGGCCTGTTTGGGCTTTTTTTACATGACACCGGCCAACCCAATGAAACACCTCGCTCAGGCAGGCGCAGCGCGCCACCCGCAATCAGCGCCTTTGGCGGCGGGGCTACGCAAAATGGCACCTGGTTTGTCGGTGGCGGGCATCGACACACCTGGAATAATGACAGCATTCGCTATCTTGTGGCCGTAGGTTACGCAGATATCAATCTGGATATTTACACCGGCGATGTTGCCGGCTTTGGCGGCGGTCATGGGGTCAGCACCCAAACGAAAGGCTACGGCGGAACGCAGAAACTGTTGTTCCGCCTTGCCGAAACGCCTTTTTTTGTCGGCGGTTCGCAGTTTTACGCCAATACCCAAATTTCTGCTGATAAACCCTTTATCAGCCAGGCACTGCAACAGGTGCTGGGGGGTTCCAGTACCAGTTCCGGACTGGGCCTGGTGATGGAATATGACACTACGGACAACCTTTTCTACCCGCGCCATGGGCTATCGGCCTCCGCTGAATATCAGTTTTACACCGGCTTCCTGGGTGGCGATTACCGCTATGACACGCTGACCCTGGACGGGAAATATTTCCATCCGCTTGGCCGAAACTTCACCCTGGCGCTCGCCGGTAACTACCAGTCACTGTCAGATCACGAAAGCCATTTACCCCCCATGGCGCGCCCCTATATCAAACTCCGTGGCATCCCGAGCTATCGCTATCAGGGTGATTACGTTGCGGTGGGCCAAAGCCAATTAGAGTGGCAGGTGACACCGCGTTGGGTGGTGCAAGGGTTTGTCGGGGCCGGTAGCGCCAGTCGTGACAGCCAAACGTTGTTCGATAAGACTGAAGTGGCCTGGGGCGGCGGATTCCGCTACCTGATCGCGCGAAAATTTGGATTGCATACCGGGATCGATGTCGCCTTCAGCAACAGCGATCAGGCGCTCTATTTCAATGTCGGCTCTGGGCTTTAAGCCGGTCTTCTCTCGCTTGCCTAACGTGGAGGATCCAATAATGACAAATCACAGGGATTGCCAAACCAGCATCAAAAACATCTCACTCCGATATGCGAAACGAGTGGTTTTTCCTTTGCTGTTTTTATCGGGTACCGCATGGGGGGCAGCAGCCCCCGCCCCGGCCCAGAGTGACAGTACCTTTCCTATTTGGGGAGATGAAGCCCGCGCCCGCGGCTATAACATCCCGCTGCCGTTCGGCGTCAATCTCAGTTATATGAATATGCGCCAGAATATTGATGTCGACAGCATTACCTTTTCCGGTCTGAAACTGGGCAATCACCCGATTCCCAGCGATCTGTTCAATATTGATGTCGGACACACTCGCGAACGCAGCAAAAGCGAGAACCTGCGGCTGGATATGTGGGTCTTCCCCTTTTTGAATATTTATGGCCTGGTCGGGCACACCCGGGGATCATCGGTTTCTAACGTTTCTGTCGATGCCGACCCATCACAATACACCGGTGTCGACCGAATTATCGCCTCGGCGGTTCATCGCCTTAACCAAAATGGCGATCTCAGGGACATCGAGTTTGCCCTGGATTTTAAAGGCACTACCTGGGGCACCGGGTTTACTCTGGCGGGCGGCTATGAGAAATGGTTCGCACTGGTGGATACCAACTATACCCGCACGGATTTTGACATTCTCGATGGCAAAATTTCAGCCATCACGGTCTCGCCGCGCGTGGGTTATCGCTTTGATATGCCCGCCATCTCTGGTCCTTCCCACCTGAGCCTGTGGATAGGCAGCATGTATCAGGATGTGGATCAGGAGTTTAAAGGCAACCTCTCGGATTTACATATGCCGGCAGAACTTCAGCCGCTTATTGACACCGTGAATAAAGACAACGCCGGACGCTTTGATGTCAAACAGCATCTCACATCGCCGTGGAATACGCTGATTGGGGCGCAGTACGAACTCACGCAGAACTTTAACCTACTGGCCGAAGTCGGTTTCAATGAGCGAAACAGTTTTTTCCTGGCGGGTGAATATCGATTCTAATGAAGCGACCTGTGCTGTGGTTAGGCGGACTCTGTAGCCTGTTGACCTTATCCGTTAATGCGGAGTTGCTGACGCGTGAGTCCATCGATCAGTTTCTTGGCACCATGGGGGCAGACGATCAATACCACGCCGCTAAAGGGGTGAACTGGACGGTGCTGCCAGGGCCCTTTTATACGCCCGAGTTAAAGCTGGGATTGGGAACGGCGGTGGCCGGGCTTTATCGCGTCGATCCTAACGATAAGGTGACACAAAACTCCTCCATTTCATTCACCGGTTTTATCAGTACCAGCGGTGCACTGGGGCTTGGGCTAAATAACTACACTTTTTTTAGTGACGACCTGTGGCGGCTGTTTGTTGAAGGCTCGGTGGCAAAGATCCCTACGGAGTTCTGGGGCGTGGGCTACGATGCCGCGCAGGGATCGGGCCAGAAATATACCCAGGATTCGTTTAGCGTTCATCCGCAGGTTTTTTATCGTCTGGTAGATAATCTTTATGCCGGTGTTGGCTGGGACTTTTCTACCCTGGAGGCCAAAGTTGATGATCCGCAGCCTGGTGATAGCTTCTCTCGTTATACCGAGTCAACGTCACCGCTGAGTTCCGGCGCGACTTTCGCCCTTAATTACGACTCCCGCGACGCTATCACGCAGCCGAAAAACGGGCAGTATGCCAGCGTCCAATACAGCCTGTTTGATCCGTCGCTGGGCTCGGATACGCATTTCACCGCCCTGCAGCTGCAATACAATTACTATTTTCCGCTTAACGAGAATGACGTATTGGCGTTCGATGCCTGGGGACGTTTTGCCCGAGGAGAAGTTCCCTGGGATCGGCTTTCACAAGCCGGTGATGATCGTCGGTTACGCGGCTACTACCAGGGGCGTTACCGGGATAAAGATGTGGTGAGCACCCAGATTGAATACCGCAAAAAGCTCAACTGGCGGCACGGTTACGTGCTCTGGCTAGGCGCAGGTTCACTGGGTGCCAGCCCGGATAAAATGGGACAACACCCTATTCTTCCAACCCTTGGCGCAGGGTATCGTTTTGAAATTAAACCAGATATGAATTTGCGTCTCGATCTCGGCGTTGGCCGGGACAGCGCAGGGTTTTATTTCCAGGTCGCGGAGGCCTTTTAATGCGTGGTTATTTTCTCGCAGTGCTGCTGGGTATTACCTGTTTTGCCCATGCGCAACCGGGTGAGGCCGACATTTTACCTTTTGAGCAGGCAACTCGCGTTTGGCCCGTCGCGCAGAACCTTTCGCCGCCAGAATCGCTGCGCCCTTGCTGTGCATTTGGCTATAACCTTCAGGTGCGCGCGGCAGGCATTCCCATTCCGGTTTACCAGATTGGTAACGTGCTGTCGCTCAGCACTCTGGGTCACCATCATTACAATGACACTGCGCTGGGTGCAGTGAAGAATATCGTGGGTCTGAGCGATGAAGCCAACGGCCTGATCTATACGCGGCGCGGCGGCTTTATTGATATCGCCCACGTTCGTGATACTGCCGATAACACCTTTTATCTGTTCACCCGACTGTACCCACGGCTGGGTCGGGAATGGCGGTTGTTTTACAGTGAGGAATTGGGGCTCAGACGCGTTCAGTTTTACCCCTTTACCCCGCCGGCATCGAAGGTGGACCGCTATAATCTGGCGGCGTGGCTGGCCGGGCATCTGGCTTTTCAACTGGCACAGTGGCATGAGATCGCACAGTGGTATGGCTTCCAGTCTGTCCCCGGGTTTTCTGAGGAAATCTCTGCATTTTCACCGGAAGATCTCTACGCCAATCTGCTGGGGGCCAGGCTGGCCATCAATGTGATTTTGCAGGGGCATGCCGGTTCGGTAGAGAACTACAATCTGGCGATGGATAAGGCGCTTTCTCAGGCTTTAATTGGCCTTGAGGCGGTGAATCAGGCCGAAACCGAACGTCAGTTCCGCGAAGTCGACGGCGACTGGTGGAATAGCCAACGTCGGGTACCGGATAAATTTTTAGTGCTTAAACGCAATTACCATCTTGGCGAAAACCGAATGCCCACCGCGGTACCTTTCGAACAAGCCCTGCCGTACCGCCTGGCTATGCCGGCGAAAATAGCAGGGATGACGTTGAGCCGCCTTGGTGAGCTGCAAATCCACAAAGGAAACGATATGCGTGGCCTGCCTGCACCCACCACATTCTATCGCCCTGCACAGTTTGCCGCACTGGCAGAGCAAGCGCGTCTAGCCGACCAGGTTCAATTGCAGCGACTCAGCCAGTGAGGTCAAAGGCTTTTGGCGGTAACCTGGCCGGCCAACTTCGCCTGACGGTTAAAGCCCTTGGCACCCTTGATAAAAATGGCGCAGGCGGTGATCAGCGCCGGAATGGCGATAAGGGTAAAAATGCGATCGAACCCCCAGCCCAGCGCCAGCATTTCCGCTCCGGCGAAGGCGCTCAGAATGGCGCCGATACGCCCAACGCCGTGCATCCAACTGGAGCCGGTGGCCCGCGCCTCAGTCGGGTAATAATGAGCCGACAGCGCATTCATGCCGGTATTGGCGCCGTTCAGGCAAAAGCCGCAGGCTAATGCCAACACACCGAGCATCAAACTGCTGTGGGACGCCAGGCCGATCGACAACGTAAACGCGGCACCCAACAGGTAAATCACGCCCAGCGCCCGGTGAGGATTGACCCTATCCATCAACCAACCGGCAAACAGTGAGCCGAAGGTGCCGCCAGCCTGATACAACGCGGTAATCACCGCCGCCTGCGCCACGCTCATGCCAATACCTTTTACCAGCGTCGGTAACCAACTGCCCAACAGATAGACCAGAAACAGCGCCATGAAATAGCCCAGCCACAACATCAGGCTGCCAAATCGGTACTGCCGGGAGATCACAATCTGCATCGAGCCTTTGCCGGGTGCCACCCGCGGCGGCAGTGTGTAGTGGGTATTGGCGTCGGTACTGCCCGGGGCCAGCTTTTCCACTATCTTGCCAATGCGTTGCTTGCTGGCACGTTTGGTGACCAAAAATCGTACCGACTCCGGCAGTTTGGCGATCAACAACGGTACGCTCAACAGCGGCAGTATGCCCCCCAGCAACAACAATGCATGCCAACCCATCTGCGGAATGATCCACGAGGCAGCGAACCCGCCCAGCGCGGCACCGAAAGTAAAACCGCAAAACACCACGGTGATAATAAAAGAACGTTTCTTTTCCGGCGCATATTCAGAGATCAGCGTGCCGACGTTCGGCATCGCCGCCCCCAGCCCCAGCCCGGTCATAAATCGGAAGAAAATCATTTGATCAATAGTGTGCGAAAACGCAGTGACCAGCGTCCAGACACCAAAAAAGAACACGCTGTTGATGATGATCACTTTACGGCCCAGCCAGTCCGCCAGTGGCCCGGAAAACAGTGCGCCGAGGGTCAGGCCGACCAGCGCGGCGCTCATCACCATACCCAGTTGCTGATTGCTGACGCTCCACTCGCTTTTCAGCTCCGGCGCGATAAATCCCATCAGGGTAATGTCGAAGCCGTCGAGCGCAACCACGATAAAACCCAGCAAAATAATCAGTTTTTGGTAACCACACAGCGGACGATCGTTGATCAGCGTACGAACATCAATTTCGTTTGAAGCCACAATTTTTCCTTGGACAGACGCCAATAAGTGCAGATGTTCGATAATCGAACTGACAGTAAATTTCCCGCTTCTAATGTATGAACTCCGGTGCGGGTCGGCAACGGGGATTATCGATAATCTGGCGCCTATCGAACCTGACGGTACATTTACCCTCAATTAAAAAAACTGCCGCATCCGATCAACTCAAAACAATATGCTAACAAGCAAACCCGTAAAGCCCTTTATCACCCGGCCGGCAGTCCGTTGCCGGTGGGAAATAATGTTGTCGAATTGTGAGAAGGATCGTCTCGCCCCTCAGGTTATCGCCGCACAGGTTTACCGGTGAGCAATATGACGTCGTTCACAAAAGCCCGGCTATGGCGGATTGTATTGCCGTGTGACCCCGGTTACTCTTAACCGGTGTTCCCCTAAAGATAAGTGACTGATGTTTTGAAGAATGATGAGATCACTGCCACCAAACGCAAAAACGACCCCGTTGGCCTGAAGCAGCGTATTTTCGCTGCGGCGCTGACCGAGTTCGCCGAGGCCGGCCTGAAAGGCGCCCGCATGGAAAACATTGCCGAGCACGCGGCCACCACCAAACGCATGGTGGTTTATCACTTCAAGACCAAGGAATCACTCTACCTGGAGGTACTGGAACACGTATATCAGCACATCCGAGCGCACGAAATGGGGTTGGATCTGCAGGCATTACCGCCGGTGGCGGCCATGACCAGGCTGGTCGAGGAAAGCTTTAACTACCATGCGGAGCACCCCGACTTCATCCGGGTTATTTGCATGGAAAACATGATGCGCGGTCAGTATATCCGCCAGTCGCCACGTATTAAGGCATTGAATCAGAGCGCCCTGACCCTGCTGGAAGATATTTTGCAGCGCGGCAAGCAAGGGCGAGAGTTCACCCCGGACGCCAGCGCCACAGATGTGCATCGTTTGATCAGCAGCCTGTGTTTCCACTACGTCGCCAACCAGTACACCTTTAATACGCTGTTTGAAAACCATGAGCCGCAGGAAGATCAGGCTCGTCACATCCGTCGGTTAGCCGTCGTGGCAACCCTGCGTTATTTGGCTCTGTAAGCACGGCCCCTGGGAGACTGTGATGACCAAGACCTCATCCGGCGAAGAGATCGCCGCGCCTGATAGTTCACTGTCCGCCGCCAGCGGCGATCCGTTCAAGGGCGATCCCAATTTTATGGCGTCTCTGGCCCGGGGGCTAGAGGTGATCCAGGCTTTTACCCCGCAACGCCGGTTGATGTCGATTTCGCAAATCAGCCAGAAAACCGGCATTCCGCGTGCTGCGGTACGCCGCTGCCTGTATACGCTGAACAAGCTGGGATTTGTCTACGCCCAGGACGGTAAGAATTTTGAGCTGCGCCCACGCATTCTGACGCTGGCCCATGCCTATCTTGGTGCCACGCCATTGGCGAAAGCCACCCAGCCGGTGCTGAAACACATCAGCCAGTTATTGAATGAATCCTGCTCTATCGCCACGCTGGACGGCGACAATATACTGTATATCGCCCGCGCCTCTGCCGAACGCATTATGACCATTGACCTGAACATTGGCAGCCGCCTGCCGGCATTCGCCACCTCGATGGGCCGGGTGTTATTGAGCCATTTGCCGCTAGATAAGCGTGAGGATTACCTGCAACGCATCACTCTGATGCGCTATACGCAATACACCATTGGGTCAGTCGACAAACTGCGTGACGAACTGGATAGGGTTCGTACGCAGGGTTATGCGATTAACGATCAGGAGTTGGAAATCGGCCTGCGCTCCATCGCAGTGCCGATTACCTCGGTCAACGGCGGCGTCACGGCCGCGTTAAACGTGGGGGTGCAGGCCGGTCATGTCCCGTTGAACGAACTGACCGAGCGTATCCTGCCGATCCTGCTGGAAGGTGCCGAGGAGCTTTCGCTACTCACTCATTAAATCGACTGGTGCGCGGTGGCCAAATACTTGGTCATCTCCACCTCAGGCACCATACCGCCGCCGGTGGCCCACACCAGGTGGGTGGCATTGTTCATCTGTTCCGCATTCAGCCCCTGGCTCGCCAACCATTCGACATCAGCCGTGACGCGCCATGGCCCCGGCATGCCTGCCAGCGCCGAAGGTTCTAGCTGAATGTGCTCATGGCTGTCCAGCAGCCCCAGCAGTGCAAACATCTCGCGGTCACTGAGAGTGTAAAAACCGGAAAGCAGCCGCTCCATGGCACGGCCGACAAAGCCGGATGCGCGCCCTACCGCCAGCCCATCCGCCGCGGTCTGATTATCGATACCCAGATCCTGCACCGCGATGCCATCGTGCAGGCCGGTATGCACCCCCAACAGCATGCAAGGTGAATGCGTCGGTTCGGCAAAGATGCAATGTATATGATCGCCAAAGGCCAGTTTCAGGCCAAACGCCACTCCGCCAGGGCCACCGCCGACGCCGCAAGGCAGGTAAACGAACAACGGGTGCTGAGCATCCACCTTGACGCCGCTGTCGGCAAACTGCCGCTTCAGACGGCCACCGGCCACGGCATAGCCCAGGAACAGCGTCTGCGAATTCTCGTCATCGATAAAGAAACAGCGCGGATCGCTCGCCGCCTGCAAGCGGCCCTGTTCCACGGCAACGCCATAATCTTGCGCGTACTCCACCACGTTGACGCCATTCTCACGCAGCTTTTGCTTTTTCCATTCGCGGGCGTCGGCCGACATGTGCACGCTGACGCTGAAACCCAACCGGGCGCTGATAATACCGATCGACATCCCCAGATTACCGGTCGACCCCACGGCAATGCGGTAGCCGCTGAAGAATTCGCGGAACTCCTCCGAGAACAAGCTGGCGTAGTTATCCGTCAGTTGCAGCAGGCCCGCGGCCAGCGCCAATTTTTCTGCATGCGCCAACACCTCGTAGATGCCGCCACGTGCCTTGATCGAGCCGGAAATCGGCAGATGGCTGTCTTTTTTCAGCAGTAAGCGGCCAGCCAGCGTCAGGCCATAGCGCTGATCGAGCGCAGTTTGCATGGCGTGAAGGGCGACCACTTCGGACTCGATCACTCCGTGGGTGACACGGGTTTCCGGGAAGGCGGCACTCAGATAAGGGGCAAAACGCGCCAGCCGTTGCTCTGCATCGCTCACGTCGCTGGCGTCGAGCCCTACAAACGGTAACCCGACCTGCAAAGTAGTCGCTCGCGGATTGAACCAGGTCACTGGTTTAAGCTCGATCAGTTCCTGCACCAGTGGGAATTGCGTAACCAACTGCTGAATCTGTGTCTTTTCCATGATTGTTCTCTGCGCTGCATAAAGGTTAGCCCTAGGGTGCAGCGATTTTCTCAGGCTGACAAATGATAAAATCTCAGCCTTGGGTGAGCAGTATTGATGCAAAAAGATGATTTGCGTCAATTTATCGCTCACATTGATTCCTTGAGTGACAGACAATCACCTTAATTACCCCGCAACGAAAAAGAGGCTGCGGGGCATTAACGCACCGACTCTTACCCGCGAGCCGCGGCTTCCAGTCCGGCGATATCCAGTTTGACCATCTGTAACATCGCTTCGGTGACCCTGCGCACCTTGACGCTGTCAGGATCACTCATCAGCTCTGACAGGCGTTTCGGGACAATCTGCCAGCTCAGTCCCCAGCGATCGCGCAGCCAACCACACTGCTCAACCCGGCCACCGTCACTCAATGCTTCCCATAAGCGGTCCACTTCGGCCTGATCGGCACATTCGACCATAATGGAAAAGCTGTGATTGAAAGGATCCAAAGGACCGGCTTCAATCGCCGCATAGCGCTGATCGCCAAGGGTAAATGACGCCAGCTTGACACTGCCGGCCGGCCCGCTGGGGGTATCGGCAGGCAAGGTGGACTGCCAGGTCAGGGAGGAACCGGGGATTAAAGCCACGTAGCAACGCAACGCCGCTTCCATGTCTTTCTCAAACCACAGGTGTTGGGTGATTTTCACGATACCCCTCCGCTACTGGTCCAGAATAGTTTCGAAGCCGCCGAAAATCATGCGTTTACCGTCAAACGGCATTTGGTCGCCGAATGCCTTCATCCTCGGGTCGGTCATCATTTTCTGACTTGCGGCATCGCGGACCTCTTTTGACGGATATTCGATCCAACTGAACACCACCACCTCGTCGGCTTCGGCCTTAACCGCGCCGCGAAAATCGGTGACTTTTCCATCGGGAACATCATTGCCCCAGCATTCGACGATCCGCGTAGCACCGAACTCTTTAAACAGCGGTGCCGTCGCGGCGGCCAGTTTTTTGTACGCCTCCTTATTGGCGGCCGGCACCGCCACAACAAAACCTTCTACATATTTCATCGGAGTGTCCTCTTGTCGGTTCGACAGTCGGGTTGGCGCCGGCGGAGCTGCCCGCGCCCTCTTCCATTTTAGACCCCATTAGCGGGGTCAACCATTAAGCACAGCGACGGGTTTCAAAGCTCGGAGTCAATACGTTGCAGCAGTTCTGGCGTAGCGACCCGGTTGCGACCGCTATTTTTGGCTTTGTAGACCGCCAGATCGGCGATTTTCAGCAGGTTGTCCAGATTTTGCCCGGCACCGCCGATGCAGGTAACCATGCCGATACTGACGGTGATCTGCAGCGGTGTACCGGCTGGCATGGTGATAGATTCGATTTCAACCCGGCGACGCAGACGCTCGGCCAACAACAGCGCGTCCTGTAGCTGTGCGATCGGTGAAACGATCGCAAACTCTTCCCCGCCCATGCGGCCAAACAGGTCGTTATCACGCAGATCGGCAGTAATGGCACGGGTAAAAGACAGTAAAGCCGTGTCGCCGCCAGCATGGCCAAAGCGATCATTGATCGATTTAAAGTAGTCGATGTCCAGCATCATGATGCAGATCCGCTCGCCCTTTTGGCTCACCAGCCTGGCACCGCGCTGCATAAAGGCGCTGCGAGTCAATACGTGGGTCAGCGCATCATGGTTCGCCACGTGCTCAAGTTTGCGCAGCAGTGCATTGCGGGCAAAGTTCATGCTGGCAACGGCAATCGGACCCAGTGCCAATAGCGCCACACCAAGACGCATCGACACCGTATTTTGCAGCATTTTCATGTCGAGGTTAGTGGTGATCAGGCCCAGATCGATCGCCAAATGGCACCATATCACATAGGCCAACACGGTGATCATGGTGGTGAACAGGGAGAAAGACATCGCCAACCACAGCAAGATTGGCATCGGGAAGATCACCGCGCCGGGGCCGCCAATCAGGATGCTACAGATGCAGGCCAACAGCAGCAGGATTAACACCGCCATTTTTCTGCAGGTGTTATACCACTGGCTACGCAGGGTGATCGCCTGGACGATACTGCGCAGATAGCTTTTCCCGTCTGTCGGGAAGGCCAGAATAAACGGCATCAGCGTGATGTAATTAGTGAATTCTGACGACAGCCACAACGCCAATGAGGGTAAGTACTGGCGATCAAACAGCAGCACTGAAGCCCCGGCCCCGAGGATCCCGGTAGCCATCGCGCTCACCAGGCAGATGGCGAACAGAAAAATACTGGATGAGGTGCGTTCCAGAGATCTTACCTGCGGCGATAAACGCATAAACAGATAAAACCCGACCGCCACGCCGGCGATATTGGCACCATTGAGCAATATGGCTTTGCCGGGGGGGCTGCCGGTGATCAAATCCGCCGCCAAATAGCCCAGCATCGCCATCACCCACCCCACACGGCTGGCAAGCACCGGATAACGCACCAATATCGCCAGCAATACCGCATTGGTTGGCCAGAATGCCGACAACAGGCCAGTCGGGCGGCTTTCAATGCCAAAGATGCAGGTGGCAAACACCAGCAGAAAGACGATCAGCGCAGGCTGTAATTTTGTGGCGACAGGTAACTCAGTGGTGTGCATCTTGCTTCCAGGGGCTTACGAAGAATACGGATAAAATCCTGCCTGCATGACGGTGGCCATGAGCCTGCCGGTCATGTCTGACCACGGGTGTAAATTGAGCAGCCAGCCTGACATTATTGCTACTTTTCTCAGACCTGGCATCCGTTAATTGATAATTTTAAAATATGATTATGTATCAATCTGTAGCCTCAGGCTTTGGGATGATTTACAGGCGGTGCTGCTCTGCTGAGCGGGAGTCGGCGGGATTATCTGCAAGCAAATTAAAAACACCCTGGAGGGTTCACAGGGTGTCGAGAGGTCAACTGTCATGCCAGAGTGAACCAGCAGGAAAGACAGTTACAAGCGTTGTCTGCGGCGTGCCACTATTTCAGTTTCAGCATCTTCCCGAGCAGAATATCGGTTGATTCGAGCATGTCCGTATCGATGCCGGCGGAAGGCGTGAAGGTCAATTCGCCAAAAATGGGTTTGCCGTTGTCGATATAAAAATCAACGCGGACAAATTCAAAGGGCTCAGACAATTTTTTGGCGTACTCAAACAGCGCGTCATAACCTTCGGGTTTCACAAAGGCCTCGATCTCTTGCTGGCTGAGCGCCAGACAATCCTGGCTGTAGCAAAGAAATTTAAAGTCTTTATCAAAAAAGTAATATTTCGGCATCCCGGTTTCTCTACCGACACAAAGTAATGTGCAGTAAGGAACACCATGGAAGCAGTATATTTTATAGTCATCAGGGCCATGACCACCCGGTGAGGCTATAAACTTCTCGCCTATTATTTTTTTAGTGATCTTCTTGTAGTTTAACTCTGCATAGACCTTCCAATAGTCCTCTTTCATCCAGCTTTCAATGGTTTTAGAGGCTTGTACGGTATCCAGTGACTTTTTATCCTGGCAAATCAGGTTGTAACCAGAACCGTGGTTGCCCTTAATCACAAACTTGTCAGGTAACGACTCCCACGGGATCTCATGAGCCGAATCACAGGCAAAGTAAAGCTCATTGAGTATTTCGTCACAGCCTTTCGCCTTCAAATACTCCCTGACGGCATATTTGTCTGCACATTGCGTCACCAGCGCATTGTTACTGTAATCGTTAAGCTTGAGATAATTTATCTTCTCGTTCCAGGTCATCGGCGGGTTTAGATTTAATTTTTTTCCGAATGCTTTTTGGTAGATAAATTTGGTCTTGAAGGTCGGCGCGAATGTAGCCAACTGATTCATGATAAATTTGTTAATGTGTTTTCTCATACAACCTGTCTTATCATTTGATAAAAGTAGTAAAACGGCTCCTGGCAGGAACCCAAGAAGGTTAAAGCGATTGGCTGTTATTGCTCACTGCGCCATTGAATCATCGCCGGGGCCGTACTCAGATCAAATTGGCTATTACCTAAAACCCGGTTGAGAATGCGGGCCGATCGCCAGGCCATCAGGCTGAGTTGAGGGTCAGCAATACCGTGGTGGTGCATGCTGGCGTTGACGGCAAACAAAGCATTCTCATGGACCCCTTCCCGTTCAAGGGTAAAATCCGAGGCAATGCGATATTGTCCATCCGCGTCGGTTAACACTCGGTCAGCCAGGGATTCAAGAAATGCCGGGCGGGCTTGCTCATAACCGGTAGCAAAGATCACCACGTCGGCATCAAGAGTCTCACGCCCTTGATCAAGATGATGCAGTGTCTCTAGCTGATATGAATTGTCTTTGGCATTAAGGGCCGTAACGGAACGGCTGGGCAGCAGTCGTACCCATCGTTTATCCCGAAGGACATCGAAGCGGTGATACATGGCGCGATAAATGGCCAAAAGCGACTCGCTGGTGATCCCATCCGAGGTCATTTTTTGTTCGCGCAGCATCTGCTGTTTGGCCGTGTTGCCAAGCGTGTAGAAGTCCTCGACATAATCGGGGGTGAAATACTCGTTGGCAAATGCAGCTTCATCAAGGGCGTTGTAGTTGTTACGCCGGGAGATCCAACCCAGCTGTTCCGGCTGGCCCCATTCCCCCTGGAAAACATTAAGGAACAGATCGGCCCCGCTTTGACCGCCGCCCACAATGGCCACACGTTTCCCGCTAAGGTTTGGCTGGCGAAACATCATTTCGCTGGCGTGAAAGCATCGATCGTTTTGTTCGGTCACACAGTCAGGCAGTTTGACTTGCTTGCCAATCCCCACGCAGACATGTTTGGCGCGAAACACCTCATTCTGGGTGGTGACAACAAACTGCCGCTGTTGGTCATCAAACTCCACGCGCTGAACGTCCTGGTTAAAAACCAGTGAATCCAGGCCCGTTGCCGCCCAGCCAAGATAATCGGCAAACTCTTCACGTGACACGGTGCGTTGTTCTGTCGTCAGGAAGCGGTAGAATTTTTTTCTTTTCACCAGATAGTTGAGAAAACTATAAGGGTTGGTTGGCGAGACGGCCGTCACCAGATCTTTCAAAAAGTTGGTCTGCATACTGCAATCTGCCAGGATCATGCCTGGGTGCCAGGAAAAATGCGGTTTGCGCTCGAGGAATTTACAATTAAAACCTTCGATTTCGCTACCAAGCGCAGCAATACTGAGGTTGGACGGACCGATGCCAATACCGATAAAGTCCAAACACTGGTTCATTGTGTGTGCTCCTGAATGTATATACTTACAGATATGTATTCTGTGTTTTGGAAAGTGACGACCAAAATTTAAAAGATCAAAATGGCCCCAACATCCCGTCATTTTATTTTCACAAAATTCCGAACATATCTTGCCTTTGAAAACTCATTTTTATTTAAATGAAAACTTCGCGGAGCCATAAACAAGGAGCGCTTTGGAAGCGAACCTCCAGGAAATGAAAATCAATGGGCAACAGATAAATGGGTAGCATATCCCTATGTTAATCTGCCTATTCCGCCCGACATCATCCTTGATTAGACACAGCCAAATCAGAGTAGCGCTAAAGCTGCAAGCTGGCATGTGAAAAAAAATAATATTAAAGGAATAGACCGATTTGTTAATATGAAATTAAAAGTGAAATCGTAAAAAATCATAAAATTTCACTTCGGTTTAGCTAGCGTTGTAGTCAGGGCACCACCAGAGAAATGCTTTCACCAAAACAAACTTAAAATAAAAATGTTAAATATCAATAAATTGAATTAAATGCATGGCTACAGAGTAAAAATCAAACAGAAGTCTGTATGGTTTTTGGTCATTTATGCCATCGCATACGCCAGTGTGTGAGATTTTAAATCCAGGGCGGGATTTTTCAGATATTTTTCTTATCGCAGTGCCTGTGTGGGGAATGTTCACCCTCACTCCCCAGCATTAAAACGGGGAAAGTCGTCTATTTAATGATTCGTAAGGGAAGTCATTAATGGGGAAAGCTGGAGAATTAAAATAGCTTTCCCACTAAATTAATTTAGGGTGGATATTAATCCATTCCGATATAAATCCCTACTGATAGATCTGCGCCTCATAAGGGCGAAGTGTTTGTCGCTCACCTTCTTGGGGATAATTACTCAGTAACAACGCTCTTTTTTCCAACGATAAATCCTGAGCGTCAATTTGCTGAGTTTCAGCGCTCAGGTTGCACAGTACCAATACTTGTCGCTCATCCTGGCTACGGGAATAGGCGTAAATATGCGGATGTGCTGCCAGTTGTAATTGGTAACGCCCGTAAACCCACAGCGGATCCTGCTGGCGCAGATGGATTAACGCCCGGTAAAAATTCAGTACCGAGTCGGGTTCTTCACGCTGGCGCGCCACGTTAATTTGCTGATAATTGGCATTCACCGCAAACCACGGCTTGGCAAGACTAAAACCGGCGTTGGGGCTGTCGTCCCACTGCATCGGCGTGCGTGAGTTATCGCGGCCGCTGCGACTGAGGAACGCCAGGATCTGCGCTTCCTCCATACCCTGCTCCTGCAGTTTGGCGAAGCGGTTTCTGGCAGCGATATCGTTAAAATCGGCCAGACAGTTGAAGCGGGTGTTGGTCATCCCCAGTTCCTGCCCCTGGTAGATAAACGGCGTTCCCTGCATCAGGAAATACATCGCCGCGATGGCGGTGGCACTTTCGCGCCAGTACCGCTTGTCGTCACCCCATTTCGATACCACACGCGGAATATCGTGGTTTTCAACATACAGCGCGTTCCAGCCTTTTCCCTCCAGCAAGGTCTGCCAGCAGGTAAAGATGTTTTTCAGGCCCAGAACGTCGACCCCGGCGTCTGGCGACTGCTGATGGCTGGTTTCCCACAGTTTGACGTGTTCAAACTGGAAGATCATATTCAGGCGGCCATGCTGTTCGCCCACCCAGTCTTCGCCCTGCTCTGCCGAGGCTCCGTTCATTTCCCCCACCGTCATGATGTCATAACGGTTAAACACCTGTTCGCACAGGTCATCGACGTAATCCAGCAGCCCTTCGTAGTTAAGGTGTCGTTCGAACGACGGCACGTAGCGCAGCCCCTGCGGGTTGGGCATGTCGGTCAGGCCCGGCTGTTTTTTCATATGGCAGATGGCGTCGATGCGAAAACCGTCAATGCCCTTATCCAGCCACCAGCGCATCATGTCGTACAGCGCCGCCCGCACCTGCGGGTTTTCCCAGTTCAGATCCGGCTGACGCTCAGAGAACAGGTGCAAAAAGTATTGCTCACTGCCGGCGTCATATTTCCAGGCCGAACCGTTAAAAATGCTTTCCCAGTTGTTGGGCTCTGCGCCGTTTTTCCCCTCGCGCCAGATATACCAGTCGCGCTTGGCGCTGGATTGAGATGACCGGGATTCAATAAACCACGGGTGCTCGTCCGAGGTATGATTAACCACCAGCTCCAGTATCAGCCGCATACCGCGGGCATGCACCTCGGCCAACAGGCGGTCAAAGTCCGCCATGGTACCGAACTCCGTCATAATGGCCTGATAATCACTGATATCGTAACCATTGTCGTCGTTCGGCGAGCGGTACATCGGACAGATCCAAAGCACGTCAATGCCCAGCCACTGCAAATAATCCAGCCGGGCGGTGATACCGTTCAAATCACCAATACCGTCGCCGTTAGAATCCATAAAGCTGCGCGGATAGATCTGATAAACCACCGCCTGTTTCCACCAACGCACCGTTTCTCCACCGCTCATGTCCCTGCTCCCTTAAATTGATTAATGCGCCTGATCCGACGCCAGAATGCGCTGGAATGCCCGTCCCTGACGGTCAAACAGGTAACAGCACTCAACCGGCAGGCGCACGCCCACCCTATCCCCGGCCTTGATGGTCGAACGTTCGGGATTGCGCAGCACCCAGGGTTCACCGGCATTACCGTTATCCAGATAGAGATAGGTTTCATTGCCCATGTGCTCCACGAACATCACTTCGCCCTGAAACTCACACTGTGCCTGTTCCCCTCCGCGAATATGCTCCGGGCGAATGCCGACGTTAACGCTTTGGCCTTCCGCCGCCGTCGGCGTGGCGATCGGCAGCACCAGCGCCTTGCCGTTGTCCAGCTCTACCACGCTTTGACGCTCACCGGCACGCCGCAAAATTGCCGGGATCAGGTTCATTTTGGGTGAGCCGATAAACTGAGCGACAAACTCATTGGCCGGCTGGTCATACAACTCCAGCGGTGTGCCTACCTGTTCAACATGCCCCTGGTTCAACACCACAATGCGGTCGGCCAGCGTCATGGCTTCAACCTGATCGTGGGTCACATATATAATGGTCGACCCCAGTCGCTTATGCAGCGACGCCACCTCCATGCGCATCTGCACCCGCAGCGATGCATCAAGGTTGGACAAGGGCTCATCGAACAAAAACAGCTTCGGTTCGCGCACGATGGCGCGACCAATCGCCACCCGTTGCCGCTGCCCGCCGGAAAGGTCCTTCGGCCGTCGTTCCAGTAACGGCTCAAGCTGCAAAATGCGCGCACTTTCACGCACCCGGCTGTCGATCTCCGCCGCCGAATGCCCCGCCAACTCCAGCGCAAACGCCATATTTTTGTACACGCTCATGTGCGGATAAAGTGCGTAAGACTGGAACACCATGCCGATGCCGCGTTCGGCCGGCGTATCGTCATTGACGTAGTTGCCATCGATATACATGCCGCCGCTGCTGATCTCCTCCAGCCCGGCGATCATCCGTAACAGGGTAGATTTGCCGCAGCCGGAGGGGCCGACAATCACCACAAACTCTCCGCTGTTGATCTGCAGATCCAGCGATTTGATTACCTCTGCGTTAGCGCCATAGCGTTTTTGCAGTTTTTCCAGCGTTAGTTGCGCCATATTCCTCCCGTTCGCACCACAGTGGGCAATTAGCGGGACGCCGATCCGCGCCCCGCCATCCGGCTTATTTCAGGTAGTCGAGCCACGGGCCCTGGCGTGAAATCATCACGTCCACCAGTTCGGGGATCGCCCGGCATTTGTCGTTAACCGAATCCACCAGTAACGCCTGGATCACCAGATCGCG
Source organism: Serratia sp. BW106 (assembly GCF_002607755.1). NCBI lineage: Bacteria > Pseudomonadati > Pseudomonadota > Gammaproteobacteria > Enterobacterales > Yersiniaceae > Serratia > Serratia sp. BW106. The sequence continues at coordinate 211,646 of NZ_MCGS01000010.1, read as the reverse complement.
CGAGCCTTCAATCACCGCGTCAGCCGTCAGGTCATGGATGGCGATCTGATTGCTCAGCAAGCCACCGATACCGGCGGGCATATTGACCTTGATGCCGTGCACGCCCTTGCTATCGATAATTGCCGGCACTTCAACCGCAATAAACGCCGGCAGCTGTTTGATAAAGCCCTGGTTCGGGATATTGACCGCCGACTCTTCATAACCTGAATCGGTCAGGATCCCTTCCATGATCGGCACCACGCGCTCCTTCAGCTTGAGTTCGATTTTTGGCTGCACATGGCCCAGGTAATTGCGATAGAAGGTGTAAAAATCGAGGATGCCGCGGTGGTCGCTGACCTCGCTGGCCCAGCGGATGTACTCACCAAAATGGCTGTCGCCGGTGATCGGCAAGTGGTGGAATTTCTCCAGGATCTCTTTGAACAGCGTGCGGTCAGCCCAGGGATAAGCGCTGTCTTTACCGCCCAGCGCATCGCGCTCGGTGCTGCCCTCGGTCTGTACCAGTTTGCCGTGGGTGCGGGTGTAAGCCAGAATGTCGCTGTAGCCCGGCAGGCGGGAGAAGTAATCCGGTGCCTTGGCACGCACGTCGGCATAAGCATCTTTGCCGCTGTCTTTATAACTGGCTTCCAGCAATACGCTAAAGTGATTAAGCCCGGCGGCCCGCAGGGTGAGATTGTCGAACGACGTACCCAGCATTTCCGGCAGATAGCGTTCCAGTGAGGCGATTTCGTGGCACATGCCGACAAAGTTGAGCTGCGGGAAGCGACGATGCACGGTAGTGCAGATGCGGCTCATCGGGTTGGAATAGTTAAATATCCAGGCGTTCGGGCAAATATCGGCAACGTCGGCGCAGATGTCGAGGATCGGTGGAATAATCCGCAGTGAATGGAACAGGCCGCCGGGGCCACCGTTTTCGCCATACACCTGTTGAATGCCATACTGCTGCGGGATTTGCCAGTCGAGATCCCACAGCGCAAAGCGGTCACCCACTTCGATGGAGATAATCACAAATGCCGCCCCGTTCAGTGCCGTTTTGCGATCGGTGGTGGCGCTGACGGTAAACGGCAGATCTTCCGCTGCCAAAAAGTCCCGGGCCGTTTTCTCGGTCACCGCCAGGGCGGCAGGATTGATGTCATGCAGCACAATTTCACTGCCGTACAGCGTCTTGCTCTGGAAGATATCCCCCAGCGTGCCGTAGCCGAATTGCGCGCTGCCTGCACCCACTAAAACGATTTTTGTAGCCATTGGTTTGCTCCTGCTTAGGGTTAATCGAAAATCAGCCTTTTACTGCGCCGTTGGTTAATCCGCTGACGATGCGGCGCTGGAAAATCAGCACCAGTGCGATGATCGGCAGTGTGACGATGACCGAGGCCGCCATGATGGTGCCCCAGGGAAGTTCGTACTGAGAGGCGCCCTGCAGCATGCCAATCGCCACCGGCACGGTGCGTTTGCCGCTGGAGATAACAAAGGTCAGGGCGAACATGAATTCATTCCAGGCACCGATAAAGGCCAATAGCCCGGTGGTCACCAGCGACGGCCCCATAATGGGCGCAAAGATGCGGGTGATGATGGTCCAGGTACCGGCGCCGTCGACGATTGCCGCCTCCTCCAGTTCCGCCGGGATCGCCTTCATAAAGGTGGTCAGCACCCAGACGGTAAACGGCAGTGAGAACGTGGTATAGGACAGCACCAGCGCGCCCAGCGAGTCATACAGCCCCATAAAGCGCACCAGTTCGAACATGCCGGACAGCACTGCCACCTGCGGGAACATCGACACGCAAAGAATGGTGAACAGCAGGTATTTGCGGCCACGAAAGCGGATGCGTGCCAGGGCGAAGGCAGCGGTAATCGACACCAGCAGGCAGATGCCTACCGTCAGCGTCGCCACCACGATGGAATTCAGCAGGCTGCGGGCAATGCCGTTATCCATCAGCGCGGTCAGGTAATTGCCCCAGTGCAGGTTGCTCGGCAAATAGGCAACCTGGAACAGATCCTGCCCGGAACGTAACGAGGTGATCAGCGCGTAATAGAATGGAAACAGGCAGATCACGCTGGCCAAGGCGGCACTGGCAAAGATCAGCGTCTTATGGCCGTATTTTTGTTGTTGGCGGCTCAGTTTCATGCTTGTTTCTCCTTGTCATTCAGGCGGCCCAGCGTGAGGAAACAGGCGGCAATGCCCGCCACCATCATAAACACCAGCACCGAAGCGGCAGAGCCGGCACCCATTTCCTGATAACTGACCATGCGATCGCGGGCATAGCCGGATACCGATACCGTGGCCTCGCTGTTGGAGGTCAGCACGTAGATCAGATCAAACACCCGCAGCGCATCCATCACCCGGAAAATCAGCGCGACAATCATCGCCGGCATAATCAGTGGCAGGGTAATGCGGCGAAAGCGCTGCCAGGCGTTGGCCCCGTCGACCCGGGCGGCCTCATACAGATCGCCGGGGATCAGTTGCAGCGCGGCCAGCAGCATCAAGGCCATAAACGGCGTGGTTTTCCAGACGTCGGCAATCACCACCGCCCACATCGACAGCCCCGGCTCCGCCACCCAGGCCAGCGGCGTGGCGATGATGCCGGTCTTGAGCAACAGGTCATTCACCACCCCGTACTGGTCGTGGAACATCCAGCCCCACATCTTGGCGGAAACAATGGTCGGAATGGCCCAGGGCACCAGAATGGCGGTGCGTACCAACCCCTGACCGCGGAACTTCTGATTCATCAACAGCGCCAGCAGCATGCCGAACACCAGCTCCAGCGACACCGACAGCAGGCTAAAGCGCAGCGTATTGCCGACTGCCAGCCACCACAGCGGATCTGCCAGCACGCCGTAATGGTGGCCGCCCTCGGTCAGGTCCAGGTAATTGGCAAAACCGACAAAGCGGTAATCGTCCGGTGCGTCCAGCATGGCATCGGTAAAGCTGTAAAACAGGGTGCGCAGCAACGGCCAGCCCGCCACCGCCGCCAGCAACAGCATCGCCGGGGCCACCAGCAACCAGGCGATACGGCTGCGACGCTGCTGGTGATTAAGCTTGCTGCGTCTGGCCGGCCGTGCCTGCGCGGAAGCGGGCGTGACCGTCAGGGATAAAGCCTCAGTATTGCGTTTCATGCATCAGACTCCGGCGGTTAATGGATGATTGCCCTGCTTTCAACGCCATCCTCTGGCTTTGATCCGCTCCAGTCGCTGCTGTAAATCCGCCACCGCCGTGACACCGTCACTATCACCGCGTAATACGTTAAAGGTGGCGTTGTAGATCGCTCTGGAGACCTGCGCATACTGCCGTTTGGTTTGGGTGGCCGGGCGCGGCATCGCCTGGGCGAAAATGCCCTTGAAGTCCGCCAGATAAGGCGCCTGCGCCAATACCTGTGGATCGTCGTATAACGCGGTGCGTGAAGGTGCCTGGCCCATCAGTGCCAGCGCCCGTTTTTGTGATTCGGCGTCGCTGACGATTTTCAGCAACGCGATTGCCGCCTGCGGGTGCCTGGTGTAACCGTTGATCGCCCACTGCCAGCCGCCCAGTGCACTGACCGAGTGCCCGTCGGCCCCCTTCGGCAACGGCATCACGCCCACCTTGCCGCGGATCGCACTGCTGCTGTCCTGTGCCAGGACGTAGGCGTATGGCCAGTTGCGCATAAACATCGCATCGCCGTTCTGGAATAGCGCCCGCGACTCTTCTTCCATGTAACCCAGCGTGCCCTTCGGGGTGATTTTGCCGATCCAGCCGGCGGCCATATCCAGCGCCTGTGCCGCTTGGGGATTATTGATGGTGATATTGCCCTGGGCGTCGATAAAACTGCCGCCGTTCTGCGAAGCCACCCACTCCAGGGCGTTGCAGGTCAACCCCTCATAGGATTTGCCCTGGAACACCAGTCCCCAAAAGTTTTTATGACCGGCTGCACGTTCACCCTGCTGAATGCGGGTGGCAATACGGGTCAGATCGGCCCAGGTTACCGGCGGTTGCTCAGCGTATTTTTCCAGCAGATCCTTACGGTAGTAGAGCGCGCCGCTGTCCAGGTAAGCCGGTACCGCTTTCACACGGCCGTTTACCACATTGTTTTGCCAGGCGGCGGGGAAGAAATCCTGTTTGATGTCGGCCACGCTGTCGGTCAGATCCAACAGGTGTTTGTTCAGCACGCCAATCCATACGGTATCTGCCTGAAACAGATCGATGGCGCTGGCGTCTTTGGCGGCAAACAGTTGCTGGAACAACGACAGCTTTTCATCAGAGGCCGGGGGAAGATCGATAAACTCCAGGGTATAGCCGGTCTGAGCCTCAAAACGCTGTTTAATCTCATTGCAGTATTGGCGCCCTTCTTTGCTGGGCGCGCACTGCATGCGCAGCGTCTCGGCCACAACCTGACCGGACATCAGCGCCAGGGCGACGGCAACCATACTCGGTATCAATCTTCTCATTGCATCCTCTCTGGTGGCGGCTGGAAATACCGGCATGAGAGCAAGCTATCGAAGGCGGGTCATTGGCGGAAATCGTTTTTCGCCGCTACGATATAGAAACTTTCTATACCACCAGTGGAAAATATGATCGTGGACAAAATTCTGCGGCAGTTTATCGAAGTAGCGATGTTCAAAAATGTGAGTCATGCAGCAAACAAGCTTTGCCTGAGCCAGCCGACGCTGACCCACAACATGAAGAAGCTGGAGGAGAATCTGGGGGTGCAGTTGCTGGAGCGCACCTCCACCGGGGTGAAAACCACCGAGTACGGCGATTTGCTGCTGGAACAGGCGCAGATGATGCAGCGAATTTATGACAATACGCTGATCAAACTGGCGTTTATCAAGGCGCGTCAGGAGCAGAGCCTGCGCATGGGCACCGGCCATGCCTGGTGGTACATGTTTGTACGTGACAGCTTCAATGCCTACCGCCAACTCCACCCGATGGTGAATATCCATATCGATCTGGGTAACCACCTGCGCCTGATGGACCTGTTATTGGGCGGGGATATCGATTTGTTTATCGGCCACGAAATTCAGGGGTTGAACCCCAAGGCAGGCATCAGCTTTCTGCCGCTGTTCGGTACCCGCGACACCATGTTCGTGCGGCGCGGACACCCACTGCTGGGCCAACCGGTGGGGCCGGATGCGCTGCTGGACTACTCTTGCGTTGAGCTGACGCCGGATGAAAGCCGCTATCATCATATGGTGGAGGATATGCAGCCGAAAAAACTGGCACGCAACCGCCTGCACCTGGCGGAACGGGTGATTTGTTCGACCAATTCGATGATGTCGGCGGTGGATATGATCAACGATTCCGATGCGGTGCTGCTGGCCTATCCTTCTTGTATGGCCGGGTATTTTGCCGAATACGGCATTGAGCCGCTGCAGCTGACGCAGCCAGGCCAACGCTGCACCGTCGGTATTTACCTGATGCGCGAAAAGGCGGATGCGCCCCACGTGGTGCAGATGCAAAGCTTAATGCAGCAACACCTGGAACAGATCCGCCCGCTGCTGTAGCTACTTCTCACCGCCCAGCGCGATCAGCGCCTGATACAAGGGTTTGGCATTCCCCGGCCCGACCACCAACTGATACTCGGTGGTCGACTGGGGCGTTTCCACCTCCAGCAAGGCTTTAACGCCCGGCAGGTTATCGATGCTCTGCCGATCCAGTCGCCCGCCGTCGTGCAGTTCCGCCCTGATACGGCTGGCGCAGTAGCGCAGTTTGACCAAATTTTCTTCACCGCCGAACGCGGCCAGCAGTGATGCCGCCAATTGATGTGTTTCCATGATGCCCCCTGAATGAGATTGCCCTATGCAACAACAGCATAGAGCCGGCGGCAGGCCAAAGTGAAATTGGTTTCATCCACGCGGATATAGACGCCATCTATAGCGCATCATTGGGCGGTGGGAGTGCCTTTCAGGGCATATACTTAATGGAATGATGAGTTCGGAGGTAAGTGAAATGAAAGCGATGATCCCCCTGTTTTTGCTGCTGATGCTTTCCGGCTGTATGGGCCGGGGCGGCCCGCAGGATGTACCGCCACCGCCGGTGCATAATGATCCACAGACCTGTAATAACTCTTCCGCCAGTGCCAACAGCGACTGTTCGCAGTCCGTGGTACCGGCGATGCACTGAGTTTACTCCTACGTCCGGCCCCTCAGGACCGGCCGTAGAAGTCAGCAGATTACGAGGATTGCTCTTCGTCGTTGGTCAGGTTTTTCGCCTGCTGTTTCATAAACACCACTTCCTGTGGGCTGGACATATTGACCCGCTCAGCCCGCAGCAGTTTGAGAATATTGAACAGCAGCTCACTTTTGGTGGCACCCACCATACGCGGGCTGGCTACATAGCCGGTCACGCTGAGGATAATGCCTTCCGGGCCGAGCTGGCTAAAGCGAACATAAGGCGCCGGGGTATCCTGGATGGCTTCATACTCCTGGTAGGCACTCAGCAGAATATTGCGCACCTGCTCCGGGTCGATATCTGTCGGGAAGGTCAGCGCGATAGTCACCACACCCTGGGCATTACCCATGGTGGCGTTACGCACGTTTTGCGAGATGAGCTGCGAGTTGGGTACGATCATCGTCGAACGGTCGCTGAGCTGGATCTCGGTGGCGCGCACGTTAATGCGACGCACATCCCCTTCCACGCCACCGATCCCGATCATATCGCCCACTTTTACCGGCCGTTCGGTCAGCAGGATCAGTCCGGAAATAAAGTTCTTCACGATTTCCTGCAGACCAAAACCGATACCGACCGACAACGCACTGACGATCCACGCCAAATTGTTCCACTGGATGCCCAACGCCGCCAGGGTGATCAGGATCAGCAGCACATAACCCACATTACTGAACAGAGTAACCAGCGATGCGCGAATACCAATGTCTGAAATGGTTTTCGGCAGCAGTTCCTGGCTAAGCCAGCGCTGAGTAACCCGCAGAATATAGATGCCAATCACCAGGCAAATCACCGAGTTGATCAGGTTGCCCGGCACGATATTCAATCGCTGCAACCCTTCACCGCTCAGGATGGCGATGATCTTGTCCAGCAAGGAATTGGGCGTGGTGGTGCCGAACGAGCCGTTAAACAGCGAGACAATCATCAATAACAGCAGCGAACACTTGGCAATGGCGGTGAAGATAATCGCCATCTGCTCCAGATGACGATCCTTAAAGTTAAACGACTTTTTCAGCGTTTTGCCGCTGGCGGTCTGCGGCGAAAAGATCGCCCCGCACAGGTCGGTAGCGAACATCAGCAGGAAATAGAATGCCATCAACACCAGGGCAATCCAGATCACCTGATAGGTCAGGAATCGGGCGAAGGCGATATACCCCACCAGCAGTGAGAACAGGATAACCACTGAACACACCAGGGTGCTCATGTGCAACAAACCACTGATGGTGGAGCGTTTCTCTACGTGTTCGCCCTGCTGTTCCAACTGGCGACGGATGCGCTGGGAACGCAGCGGCATCGCCAACAGCACCATACCGATTAATCCGGCAACCAAACCATTGCCGAAAATAGTGGTGGCCAGGCTGGTACTCACCACGTTGTTGACCAGTTCTATCGAGCCAAATGCCAAGGTTAGCCCCGCCAACAGCGGCGAAAAATAGCGCAAACCGGCGGCAACGGCATCATCCATCGAGCCCAGACGCCATGACGGGCGGTTGAGGGACAACGTCGCGCGGCCCAGCCCGGCGATCAACGCACAGAAAATCCCCAGTCGATTAAAGCCCTCGGCGAAATCCTCCAGCATCCCCGGCAAAGGCTGCGCACGGGTAAAAGTAAGATACAGCAGATTCAGCGCAATACTGGTGGTGATCACCGTAACGCTGACGGTGACCATGGCCATAAAGCTGCGGCGTAAACGCCCGTCCGGCAGAAAGCGGATGCTCACCCAGGCCAGAAAGCGTTCGGAGAAATAGCGCCCCCATGACCAGATAACCACCGCCAACACCAGCAGACTCAGGGTGCCGTAGCGCCACTCTTCCTGCCAACTGGCATCCCAGGCCTGTTTCATCGCAGTATTGAACTCATTCAATCGCTGCACGTCACTGTCCGCAGGTTGCACTACCGGTGACCAAAACTTGCCACCCAGTACGCTGCCGGTGTTCAACGCCAATTGGGTTTTGAACGCCACACGGCGCAAGTCGCTGATTTGCTGGCCCAGGTCGATCGCGCTGGCTTTCATGGCCTGCGCGCGTTTTACCGCATCGTCCAGCTGCTTTTTGCTGTTATTCAAGGCATTACGCTGCTGTACCACGGCGGCAGTTTCAGCCATCGAACCGGCCACCGGCTGTGGGCCCAGGACGTCCAACTGCCCCTGCAGTTTTTCCTGCGCCGGTTGCAGATCGGTCGCCAGTTTGTCCAGTCCCGCGGCCAGATCGTCGTTAGCCAACTTCAGCTTGCTGAGCTGGTTATCATTGTCAGCTTTGGAGACCTGCTGCTTGATGCTGTCCAACTGTTTTTGGTAGTTCTTCAGCGCGGTGGCAGTATCCGGCGTACTTTCGGCAACCGGGGCATCATCCTGCGCAGCGACGCTGGTGAGCGGCGCTAACTGCAAGCCAAACAGCAGGAACAGAAAAAGAATAATCTGGCGGGGCTTTAACATAAATTCGGTGCTCAGCGTTTGCATGATAGACAGACGAAACAGGCGGGTCGGTATTTACCGACCCGCCTGGCTAATCATAAACTGTGATTATGATAACTGCTTAATCTGCGCTTAAATATCAGTATTACTCCCATTCAGCACGATTATTTACACCATCGCATTTCTCTGCGTGACACCAACAGATTTTTCCGTTTACCACACTGATAACTAAAGTCATTCACAGTGGCGTAACCGACCAAAGCGCCCTATACTCAGCTCACTCATTAACCAACGTTATAAAAGGAGGATTACTATGTCGATGTGTGAATTATTTTTTTACTCACACTTCTATAGTAATCACGGCTGCTCAAGCATTACCGGTATCGTGCTGCGATAACCCAGGCTTGAGCGAAGTTTACTAAAATCTGAAGTCCCTTCCCTCCGGCTTACCGGGTTGTCGTCAGCGATGTTTGACGATAGGCATCTGCATGCCTGTAACTCTTGAGTAAGCAATGAGCACATTACTTTCTGCACAATCTGTCGGTTACGACAACAATTTCGGCCCTCTGCTGGTTGAGGTTTCTTTTAGCCTGAAGAAAGGCGACCGCATTGGTTTAATCGGCCACAACGGCTGTGGCAAAAGCACCCTGCTTAAAATTCTCAGCGGCGATCTGCCTACCGGCAGCGGCAGCGTGACCCCGGCTCATCAGTGTTTGATGGCGCGGGTAGAACAACACCTGCCCGAAACCCTGCACGGCTGTACCCTGCTGGAGGCGGTACTGGCCCGGCTGCCAGAAAATCAACGCGTCAGTGAAAGCTGGCAAGGCGAAGTGCTGCTGGCCCGTCTGGGTTTCGCGCCAGCGTCATGGACGCTGACCGCCGGTACCCTGAGCGGTGGCCAGCACACCCGCCTGCTGCTGGCGCGCGCGTTAATCCGTCAACCCGACCTGCTGCTGCTGGATGAGCCCAGCAACCATCTGGACTTGCCCACGCTGCTGTGGCTGGAGCGGTTCTTGCAAAACTGGTCCGGCAGCTTTGTGCTGGTCTCCCACGATCGTTACCTGTTGGATCAGGTGACTAACTGCACCTGGATCCTGCGTGACAAAACCCTGCAGTTCTTCCGTTTGCCCTGTACTGCGGCGCGTCAGGCGCTGGAGGAACAGGATGCCGCAGATGCCCATCGCCGTCAGGCGGAGCAGAAAGAGATCGATCGGGTGGCAAAAAGCGCCCAGCGGCTGGCCATCTGGGGCAAGGTTTACGATAACGAAGATCTGGCCCGCAAGGCCAAGCAAATGGAAAAGCGCGTTGATCGGCTGAAGGAGGAGCAAACCACGCTCAGCGCGGGCAGCCAGTGGCGCCTCAGGCTGAAGGGGGAAGCCGTGGATGCCGATCGTCTATTGGCTCTGCCACCACTGGCAGTGCGCCCGGCGGTCGATGCACCGGTGCTGTTCCGTCTCGATCCATTGCGGGTCAAAAGCGGGGACCGCATCGCTATCGTCGGGCGTAACGGCTGCGGTAAATCATCGCTGCTGCAGCATCTGTGGCGGGAATACCAGGACGCGTCCCTGCGGGAAACGGTTTTCCATCCGCGGGTACGCATTGGGTATTACGATCAAAGTCTGCAACAGTTGCATGATGACGACACGCTAAGCGAAGCATTAACCCACTTCGCAGCGCTGACCGAAGACCAGCGGAAAATGGCGTTGATTGGCGCCGGTTTCCCTTATCTGCGTCATCAGCAACGCATCAGTACCCTGAGCGGCGGCGAGCGTTCACGCCTGCTGTTTGTTGGTCTGACGCTGGCTAACCATTCGCTGCTGTTACTCGACGAACCGACCAACCATCTGGATATGGAAGGCAAGGAAGAGTTGGCGGAGACGCTGCGTCAGTTTGAAGGCGCCGTGATACTGGTTACTCATGACCGGATGCTGATCGAAAATAGCTGCAACCGTTTCTGGTTGATTGACCATCAGCGGCTGGAAGAGTGGCAGGATCTGGAACCGGTCTATACCCGACTGTCAGAAGTGCGTGATGCTGCGCCAGTAACCGCAGCGAGCCGGGATGCCGTCAGTCATCCGTTGGCGCAGGATGACGAAGAGCGGCTGCTGGCCGCGCTGTTTGAGCTGGAAAGCAAACTGCAGGAGGATCTGGCACGCAAACCCAAGCATCAAAAAACCCAGTTGCAACAGCAATGGCGCGAAGAGATTGCCACCCTCAGCGGCCGGTTGAGTCTGGACTAACCTTCACAGGCCGCCCACGGGCGGCCTCACTCCACCGGCATCTCGCCCTGATAACCCCAGGCACGTAAAAAGATCGTTACCGTGGTGATGGCCAGCCGTTGCAAGTGGGCCTTATCCGGCAGTTCGTCAGACAACAGCGCCGCAGGCAGCGAGTAACCCATCACGGCACCCAAAAATGCCTGTGCCTGCAGTTCAACGTCGCCGAGTTGCAGTTGCCCTCGCTGCTGCGCCTGCTGTAATAAACTGACTAACCCTTGCAGAACCCGCCCGGACTCTCGCTGTTGCAAAGTGGCGTATAATTCCGGCCGTTGCTGTAACAGTTGGATCAGCAAGCGCTGAAAGTGAATATTTTTGCTCTGAAAAAAGTGATCCTGCACGACGGCAGCAAAACGCATCAGCACCGGGGATAAATCCTGAGTATCTCCAGCCAAAAGGGTGTTTAACGGCGGCTGCATCAGCTCCTTCATATAACCGAAGGTCTCCAGCACCAGCGCATCTTTCCCCGGGAAATGGTTGTACAGCGTTTGTCGGGTGGTGCCGGCCTCGGTGGCAATCACATCCAGCGAAATATCCAACCCCTGCGTCAAAAACAGCTCGCTGGCAGTGGCCAATATTCGCGGTTTGGCCTTCATGGGACGCCCCGGTTGCCGGTTGTTCATGGTGTATTCACTCCTGCCATGCAGACATCGTGTCGAAAGGATTATTTTTTGCTTTTTAAGCGTGCCAGTCCTTGTTTAACCAGCACAAAAAACAGCGGGACAAATAACAATGCCAACAGTGTGCCAGAAATCATGCCGCCGATCACCGCAATCCCTATCTCGCGGCGGCTTGATGCACCGGCCCCCACCGACAGCGCCAGCGGGATCACCCCGGCGACAAACGCCAACGAGGTCATAACGATAGGTCGCAAACGCAGGCGCGCGCCCTCAAGCGTGGCCGCCAACAGTGCCTGGCCTGATTTCATCTGCGCCTCGGCAAATTCGATAATCAGGATCGCATTCTTGGCCGATAGCCCAATCGTGGTCAGCATACCCACCTGGAAATAGATGTCGTTCTCAAACCCTGCCAGCCGCGTAGCGAGCACCGCGCCGACAATCCCCAGGGGAATAATCAGCATTACCGCGATCGGAATCGACCAGCTTTCATACAGTGCCGCCAGGCACAGAAAAATAAACAGCACGGAAGCCAGATAGATCCACAGCGTTTGGCCTGCGGCCACCTGTTCCTGATAGGAAAGCCCACTCCACTCCAGCCCAAATCCTTCCACCTCCGCGATAATGCCCTGCATCTGGGCCATGGCCGTGCCCGAGCTCTCGCCTGACACCGACGAACCCTGCAATTGAGTGGCCGATAAGCCATTAAAGCGTTGCAGCATTTGCGGTCCGGAAAGCCAGCGCGTGTTGGCAAAGCTGGCGAATGACGCCATGCTGCCGCTGCTACCGCGAACAAACCACTGATTAATGTCATCCGGCGCGGAGCGCGAGGAGGACTCCCCCTGCATATAAACGCGTTTCACCCGCCCACGATCGATAAAATCATTGATATAGGCGCCCCCCCAGGCCGCCGACAGCGTGTTGTTAATATCTGCCTGCTGCAACCCTTGTGCACTGGCCTTCTGCTGGTCGATATCCACCTGGAGCTGCGCTTTGTCCTCCAGGCCGTTCACCCGTACCGCGGTAAGCAGTGGGTTATCAGTCGCGGCGGCAATCACCTTTTGCTGCGCCTGTTGCAGTTCGTCGTGGCCGGCATTGCTCTGATCCTGCAGCCATAATTCAAAGCCGCTGGACTGCCCCAAACCGCGTACCGCCGGAGGTGACAGCACGTTGACCTGCATGTCACGGGCGCTTTTAAAATGCTGGTTGGCGCGAGCAATGATCGCCTGCGCGGTATTCTCGCTGCCGTCGCGCAAATCCCAGTTTTTTAACTCCGCAAACGCCATGCCGACATTCTGCGCGCTGCCGGCATTGTTTCGCCCGACCACCATAAAAATAACGCTAAGGTTGTCTTTTTCTTCGGTCATGAAATAGTCGGCAATGGCGTCGGCGGCCTGCTGTGTTTTCGCCATCGGCGTACCGGAGGGCATAGTAAATTGCACCATCACCGAGCCCTGATCCTCGACCGGCAAAAAACCGGTCGGCATGCGCAAGTATTGCCACACCATCAGGCCGGTAATCAGCAATGCCACCAGGCTATATAACCCCTTGCGCGCCAGAATGTGCGCCAAACCACGGCCGTAAGCCTGTTGACTATGGTCGACCACGCGGTTAAATCGGCTGAAAAACCAACCGCGTTGGCCATGGGATGACGGACGCAGCAAACCGGCGCACAGGGCCGGCGTTAACGTCAGTGCCACCAGCACTGACAGCACCATGGATGAAACGATGGTAATCGAGAATTGACGGTAGATAATCCCGGTGGAGCCACCGAGGAACGCCATTGGAATAAACACCGCAGACAGCACCAGCGCAATACCGATCAGCGCACTGTTGATCTCGCTCATCGAGCGCAGCGTCGCCTCCTGTGGTGGCAAGTCCTCCTCATCCATGACGCGTTCGACGTTTTCGACCACCACTATCGCATCATCCACCAACAAGCCAATTGCCAGCACCATGGCGAACAAGGTCAGGGTATTTATGCTGTAACCCAACAGCGCCAGAATGCCAAAGGTGCCCAACAGCACTACCGGCACGGTGATCGCCGGGATCAAGGTGGCACGCCAGTTCTGTAAAAACAGATACATCACCACCACCACCAGAATAATCGCCTCGATCAGCGTCTGCACCACGCCTTCAATTGAAACCGTGACAAAGGGCGTGCTGTCGCGTGGATAGGCCACTTTTAAGCCGGCGGGAAACTGCGGGGTCATACGTTCAACCTCGGCACGCACGCTTTCGGCCACCGCCAATGCATTGGCACCGGAGGCCAACTGTATGGAGATGCCGGCAGCCGGATAACCGTTCAGCCGGGTTTGGTTCTGATAATTCTCCGCCCCTATCTCAACCCGGGCAACGTCGCGAAGATAAACCGCTGAGCCGTCGGTGTTGGTTCGTAAAATAATATTGCTGAACTGTTCCGGCGTTTGCAGCCGTGATTGGGCCGTCACGGTGGCATTCATCGCCTGGCCGGGCTCGGTCGGCAGTGATCCCAGCTCACCGCTGGTGACCTGCGCATTCTGCGCCTCTACCGCCGCCTGAACGTCTGATGGCATCAGGCCGTAGCTGGTTAAACGCAGCGGATCCAACCAAATGCGCATGGCGAATTGCGCGCCAAACACCGTCGTCTCGCCAACTCCGTCCACCCGGCTGAGCGAGTCCTGCAGTGAGCTGACAAGGTAGTCATTGATATCGACGTTATCCATTTGCCCGCTGGTATCGTACAGCGCCACTACCATCAGGCTGTCGCCCTGCGATTTGGTGACGGTAATGCCCTGCTGCTGCACTTCCTGCGGCAGTCGTGAGTTGGCCTGGTTAACCGCATTCTGTACCTGCACCTGAGCAATGTCCGGATCGGTCTGCTGCTCAAAGCTCAGGCTGATACGTGCCTGACCGGCTGAACTGCTGGTCGATGAGAAATACAGCAGGCCATCAATCCCTTTGATTTGCTGCTCAATCACCTGCGTGATGCTGTCTTCCACCGTTTTTGCCGCCGCCCCCGGATAGTTGGCGGTGACGGTGACACCGGGCGGCGCGATATCCGGGTATTGTTCCACCGGCAAAGTCAGTAAAGCCAGAATACCCGCCGCCATAATGCAAATAGCCAGTACGGCGGCGAACACCGGTCGAAAAACAAAGAAATGCGCCAGCATGGTTGAACCCTCACTCAGGACAAGGACAATTAACATCCGTTAATTTACTTTACAGTAAAGTAAATAAACTAAACAAACAAGAGACCGACTCATCTCATCGAGGGCAGACCTTTGCTCGCTTATTGTGACATTGTCACTTAAGGAGTTTACATCGAGGATTGCCGCCAGCGCACTGCCTGGCGGCGATTAATACAGATCAATAACGGCGGGATTCAGATGCTGGATTTGGGTTTGATCGGCTCGACGTGCCCTACTGCCCGGGAAATACTTGGGTAAAGCGCGCGCAGTTGGCGCTCTATGCTGTCCACCGCCGCGTGCGCTGACACAATGGAAGCCGCCGGGGAAACCCGACAATGGAAATTGACGATAATGCCGTCGGCAGTTTTACGTGCGCGGATGTTATGGACGTCCTGCACCATCTCGCCGTTCTCCACCACCGTCTGCAGGATTTGGCGAATGCTTGCCAGTTGGTCCGGCGCAACATCCTCGCTGGCAATCCAGTGGTGCATCTGCGGTTCCAGGTGCGTTTCAATCTCCGTATCTTCACCTATCGCCTGCCGCAGCAGGGTTTCAATCTCACTGGCAATATCGTGGGCCTGCGCGACGCTGGCATTGGCCGGCACCGCCAGATCCATGCTGATCGACATCCGTTCCGGCAGTTGCTGTAACGCCACATTTTGCACCACTGCACCGTGATTGGCGGCGATCACCCGGATACGGGTTGCCATGTCTTCATCGCTGCGGGTTTGTGGATTGGCAATCACCGTGGCCTCGGCGTGGGCATACTGCTGTTCCAGACGCTCGGCGATAGACTGTTTCAACGCGTTGATACGCTCCAGCGGCAAGGTACGGCAAACGGCGACGGTGACTTCAATAAACACAATGGCACCGGCGTTACGAATACGGATACTCTCGGTGGCCAAAATCGCCGGGAAGCTGTCGAGCAAGGCGCTGATTTCTTCTTTGGCGCCGGCCGGCGCCGTGTCCATCAGGGAATCGAACGAGCGTTTCCCCAGTTTTATCGCTGCCACCACAATAAAACAGGCCACGATCAGCGCGGCAATAGCATCTGCACGGTTGAAGCCCAGCAGAACAAACACCATGCCCAGCAACACCACGGCGGAAGCCAGCATATCGGAGAAGAAGTGCAGCGCATCGGCTTCCAAAGCCGCACTGTCGGTGGCCTTGGCCACGCGATTCAGCGCCTTGACGCGGAAAAAGTCGACCACAATCGAGATCAACAGCACGGCGATCACCACCGGTGCCGCGACAATCTGATGGGCTTCGCCGAGCAGGCTTTTGCCTGCCTCATAAACTATCCAGCCCGCGGCGCCCAACAGCAGCAGCACTTCAAACAGCGCCGCCAGGTTTTCAACCTTGCCGTGGCCAAAATGGTGGTCATCATCGGCTGGTTTGTCGCTGATACGCACCGCCAGCCAGGTAATGCTGGTGGCAACAAAATCGGTAAGCGAGTGGATCCCTTCGGAAATAAGGCCAATACTGCCGGTAAAAATACCGGCAATAAATTTACCGGTCGCCAATAGCCCGCTGGCTATCATGGAATTTCTGGCAACGGATTCTTTTTCGTTTTGCATATTACGGCTCACATTCAAATAGGTAATTCATTTTTTTATTTTAGTCGACCATTGCCAGACAAAAGCAACCAGCAGCATAGTACCCGAGAATGTCAGCAGTAAACTAGAAAGGAATTCTGATTTTCCGGTTGAATAAAAATAAATCTCATTCACACCGACGGAGATCATCAAAATGGCATAAAGCAGGCCAAGAATAAAAATAGTCATGGTGGTAATACTCCCTGAAATTCGCTCCAGGCGGTCAGTATTTAATCGCATCCTCCCCGACGTAAATAAAACCTACAGGGAGGATGCATCCAGGCGGATCTTTAGCGTTCATTAATCATCCCATTTGGTGCTCATATAGGCGGCCAACAGGCCCAGCGAGCTGATAATGCTCAGGAATCCTACAAAAATTGTCATGTTTCCCATTATTTTGTCCTCGGTTAACTAATATCGATAGATGCCCCTTTAATTAAAAAGCGGGGATTGTCATTACTCATGGATATTTACCTTCCTCCTGTTCAGTGAGATAAAATGCCCGCTCCGGCTGCGACACGGAGCGGATCGCGGTTTAAATCTCCAGAATGTACTGGGCGATTTTGAAGTAAATAATCAGGCCGGTGCCATCAATAAAGGTGGCGATAAAGGGTGCCGAAACCACGGCCGGGTCGATCCCCAATCGCTTGAGCAGCATCGGGATAATCGAGGAAACAATGGCGCTCCAGACGGTGATCGCCACCAGCGACAGGCTGACCACCAGCGTCACATCCATCCCCACGCCCATGATCCAGGCCCGCACCCAGGCGGCGATGCCGATGGTGACCGCAATCAACAGTGACGTGGACACCTCTTTACGGATCACCGCGCCCAGATTACGCAGGCTAACCTCGCCCAGGGCCATGGCCCGTACCAGGGTAGAGGTAATCTGGGTGCCACTGTTGCCGCCGGTACCGATCAGCAGCGGAATAAAGAATGCCAGCGCGATCGCCGCTTCCAGCTGTTCTTCAAACGCCTTAAGCACATTGCCGGTGTAAGCTTCGGCAACAAACAGCATCAGTAACCATACCGACCGCTTGCGCCATAATGCCCAGGGGCTGGTCTCCAGATAAGGCTTATCCAGCGGCAGGCTGGCGCCCTGACGTTGTGCATCTTCGGTATTTTCGTCTTCAATCAGCCGGGCAATTTCTTTTTCGCCCAGCACGCCGACCAGGGTTTTATTCACCACTACCGGCACCACGTCCAGCCCACCCTTACCCAATAAATGGGCGACGTCATTACGATCGTCATCCGGGGAAACCTGAAAATAGCTGTGGTTGATCATGACGCCAACGGCTTTATCGTGATCTTCACACTGTAATAATTTTTTAACCGACAGCGTGCCACGCAAATGATAATCGTCGGCGGTGACAAACAGCTGTGTCGGAATTTCGTCGGTTTTAAGCTGCGAAAGAAAATACGCTTTGGCTTTATTGACCGTCATATTGCCTGGGATCGTAATAAAATCGGCATTCATATAGCCCGCTACCGAAGACTCATCAAGAGTTTCAGTTGCGGCCAGCGCCGAACAGGGGGAGTTGTGATGTGACTTCATTATGTTAGTCCCTATTTCTGTTTAAACTTCAACAGCGAATCGCATAGGGGCGTTAACCACAGAGGGAGTGCAGACAGCCTATCTCCGCGTCCAGGTTTTAGCACTATACAACGTATCTGATGGTATGCATCAGAAGTTACTTTGGGCTGAACCTTAATCCGATAAAGCCTGTCTTAACCTTGGGCATCTCTCGATGTCGTCAGATCAGTAACCTGTGTTTGTATAGGAGCCTCGCCAAACGAGATACTGCATATAAACTACGGGAGGCAGTATAGGCGCGGTTTTTTATTTTCGGGTGAAAATCTGGCTGACCGTTTATGAAACATTTAGCATTTGCCCCGTAAATCCTCGCCCAATCGGGCGGGGATATAAGGGGTGCTAATCAGGGGTTTTCTGCGATTGTACATACGCTTTCAGCGTTTCAATTGTTGCTCCGCCAGCGCTACAAGCAAAGTAGGAGCGTGACCAGAGCACTCCGGTATTACTTTGCTTACGAAGATGGGTATTCAAAATCCTGACATAACGGCTACTGGTTGATTTCAGGTTATTAACCAGCACGCTGATGAATCCGTCATATCGACGGTTGCGGCCTGAGAAGTGGGAAGCCTCGCCGTTTACGGCGGGGAGCAGTCACAAAAAGTAATTAACAGCGGACCAGAATCCTCCCAATCCGCATTATTAAAAGCTTAATGTGCGATGATATACACGTTTTTATCGTACAGCGGCCCCTGCCGGGTAAAGTCGATGCCCTTCACATAGGGTTTGACCAGGGTCGCATTGGCTTCGTAGTAAACCGGGGCCACCGGCGTCTCTGCCGACAACAGGTCTTCGGCCTGCTGGAAGTATTGCTGCACCTGCTGTGGCGTCTGGGCGGCAGTGGCCTGATGCAACACGCGGTCGTAATTCTGATTGGCGTATTTGGCCGAGTTCTCACTGCTGGTGGAGCGGAACACGTTCAGGAAAGTCGAGGGATCGTTGTAGTCCGCCAGCCAACGGCTGAAGGCCACGCTGTATTGCCCGTTGTTGATGTTGTCCAGCACCACCTTACGCTCCTGATTTTGCAAGGTGACCTCCACACCGAGGTTCTTTTTCCACATCGCACTGGCGGCGATCACAATCTTCTTGATGGTCGCGTCGTTGCTGTACAGCAGGGTAAAGCGTAATGGATGTTCCGCGTTAAAACCGGCTGCGGCCAGCTGTTTTTTCGCCTGTGCAATGCGTTGTTCACGTGACCACCCCGCCGCTTCACCGGCCCGCAGGGTATAGCCGCCAGCCCCGGTTGGGGTAAAAGTCCAGGCCGGCTGTTGGCCATAGCCCAGCACTTTGGTGGCAATAATCTCTTTATCCAGCGCCAGATTTAACGCCTGACGCACCCGTACATCGTTAAACGGCGCCTGCCGGTTGTTAAAGGCAAAGTAGCTGGTCGACAACAGCGGATAAGTCACCAATTGCTCATCACCCAGGCTGCTTTTCAGCTGTTGGTACAATTCCGACGGCGCACTGTAGCCCAGTTCAATCTCACCGGCCCGGAAACGTGCCACCTCCGGGAACCCTTGCAGCGGCAGGAAAGTCACCTTATTAAGCACCGTGTGGGCGTTATCCCAATACTGAGTGTTGCGCTCTACCACCACCTTTTCATTCACCACCCACTGTGCCAACCGGAAGGCGCCGTTGCCGACAAAGTTTTTCGGCTGCGTCCAGTCTTTGCCGTATTTCTCCACCACTTTCTGATTCACCGGCAGCACAGGGAAATGCACCAACTGCTTGAGCAAATACGAGTTGGGTTCAGTCAGTGTGACTTGCAGGGTATGCGCATCCAGCGCCTTCACGCCCAGTTCGCTCGGCGGCTTGCTGCCGGCGTTGATCTCTGCAGCGTTCAGTACGTAGGCCGATGCCAGATAACTGCCGTAGGGGGAAGCCGTTTTCGGGTCGGTCAGCCGTCGCCAGCTAAAAACAAAATCCTCAGCGGTCAGCGGATCGCCGTTCGACCATTTGGCCTCCGGACGCAGATGGAAGGTCCAGACATTGCCCTGATTTTCCCATTGGGTCGCCAGTGCGGGGATCACCTCACCGTTTTTCCCCACCCGCAACAACCCTTCAAACAGGTCATTGAAGATATAAAACTCCACGTTGCTTTCCGCCAGGTTCGGATCCAGTGTTGCAGGTTCATAACCATTGGCCCGTACCAGTTCCTGCGTGGTGGCCAGTTGAGTCCCTGCCGGTACCTCGGCGGCGTTAACCGCAATGCCAGCCTGTAAAGACAAGAGGATTAGACCAGTCAATCCTTTAAGCTTGAATGAATACTTCACGTCGATATCCCTTATTGGTGTTTTGTCGACGTATATATACATTGAAGCAGTTGAATAAATTAAATGATTAAACGCTATGACTCATAACCAAAACCGCACCCATGCAACAACATGAATTTCTTTCATAATCAAATGAATACCCGCCATTACGGCGGGTCTTTATTTACAAGGGTTGGAACAACGTTAACTGTAATCCGGCCGGTGCTTCCAGCCGGTTATTGAGTGAGTTAAACGGCGTCACACGGGGTTCAGACAGCACCTGTGCTCCCCCCTGTGCCAGGCTGGCGGTAGTTGCGGCAATATCGGTCACCTCAAAGGCCACCCGCACCCAACCGGAGACACGTTCACCCACTTCAATATTGTCGATGTAGGCCGCCGTGGCCGGCTCAACCAGTTCCAGCGTGGCCTTGCCCGCTTCGAGGATCGCCACCCTGCCGCTGTCCGGCGGCACGGCGTCAACCTGAGTCAGCCCAAGCCGATCGCGATAAAAGGACAAAGCGTTATCAAAATCTTCGGTGGTGATCACCAGACGAAGCTGTTTTACCGATGATGCAGACATGGTTATCTCCTGGTTATTTGGCTGAGTAATTTTCATCTGCTAAGCTGCTTCAAGAAGATAACTTGCCGTCATGCGGTAATTCAAAGTCATAGTTTTCAGCCAAAGATGAAAATAACTCACCATGAAAAGAAAACTGCCGCCGCTGGGTGCACTGCGGGCTTTTGATGCGGTCGCCAGGCTGCAAAGCTTTAAGCTGGCCGCCGAAGAAATCGGGGTATCACCCACGGCCATCAGCCACCAAATCCGGCTGCTGGAAGGCCTGCTGGAGGTCAGTGTGTTTGAAAGAACGCCACGCAAAGTGGAACTGACCGCTGACGGAAAGGTTTTGCAGCAGGCGACCGCTCAGGCTTTCGCCCTGTTGCAAGCCGCGGCGGAAAAGATTGGAGAGAGGCAGCGGCCCAGAGTCCTGACGCTAACCGCCACCACCGCGATGATCAGCCACTGGCTGGTCCCCCGGCTGCCGGCGCTGATGCGTCAGTTCCCCAATATTGACCTGCGGCTGCATGCCGATGACGGCATCGTGGATCTGCGTAGCAGACAGATAGATGTTGCCCTGCGTTATGGTGCCGAGCCTGGCGCGCAGTTGACACCGCGCTTGCTGTATCAGGACAGTTTTGTGCTGGTCGCCAGTCCGCAGCTAACCCTGAAAACGCCGGAGGATCTGCTGCAGGCCACGCTGATCCATACCGATGGCCGTCGGGTTCCCCAACCGGCGCCAGACTGGCAGCATTGGCGCAGCGAGTTTGGTCCGGCGGCATTGCAGATTGACGCCGGGCCCCGTTTCACCGACGAAGCACACGCCATTCAGGCCGCGATTGCCGGTCAGGGAGTAGCGATCGTCAGTCAGTTAATGGTTCAACACGCGCTGAACACTGGACTATTGGTCGCCCCGTTCAATATGGCGTTGCCGGGTGCCGCACACTATTTCGTCAGTAATCCTGATGGCCAGCACCCGCAAACCGTGGCACAACTGGCCGACTGGGTGGCGGCAGAAATGAAGCGTTAAGGGTCCGCAGACATGACTTTTAAACAATACAAACAGTTATGAAATAGGTTATCGGACTCCGTAATAATGGCGAAACTTAATTTTTCCTTAAGACAAGATAATTAGTGAGCGAAATCTAAAAATAAATTAATACGAATCGTTTTCACTATCATTATTAATGTTCTTATATACAATCAGGGCAGCCCGACGCCCGTCAGGCCTTGTTGACTGTACTTCTCTGCACTCCCTCAATAAAAAAGGATGACTGTATGAAGCTGCGTTTTTCTTCTCTCGGCCCGATTGCCCTGTTGGCGTCGTCCATGATGCTGGCGTTGTCGGCCAATGCGGCATCCCAGGATGAAGGCATTGTTATTTATAACGCCCAGCACGAAAACCTGGTGAAATCCTGGGTGGATGGCTTTACCAAAGACACCGGCATTAAAGTGACCCTGCGTAACGGCGGCGACAGCGAGTTGGGCAACCAACTGGTGCAGGAAGGCAGCGCGTCCCCTGCCGACGTGTTTCTGACGGAAAACTCCCCGGCGATGGTGTTGGTGGATAACGCCAAACTGTTTGCCCCGTTGGATGCCACCACGCTGGCGCAGGTTGAACCGCAATACCGTCCGCAGCACGGCCGCTGGATCGGCATAGCCGCCCGCTCAACGGTGTTCGTCTACAACCCGGCGAAACTGACCGAAGCGCAGTTGCCCAAATCGCTGCTGGATCTGGCCAAGCCAGAATGGAAAGGCCGCTGGGCTGCCTCGCCTTCCGGGGCGGATTTCCAGGCAATTGTCAGTGCTTTGCTTGAACTGAAAGGCGAAAAAGCCACGCTGGAATGGCTGAAAGCGATGAAAACCAACTTCACCGCCTATAAAGGCAACAGCACCGTGATGAAAGCGGTCAATGCCGGCCAAATCGACAGCGGCGTTATCTACCACTATTATCCGTTCGTCGACGGTGCCAAAACCGGCGAGAACAGTAAAAATATCAAGCTTTATTACTTCAAACACCAGGGTCCGGGCGCGTTCGTCAGCATCTCCGGTGGCGGTGTGCTGGCCTCCAGCAAGCACCAACAGCAGGCACAAGAGTTCGTTAAGTGGATCACTGGTAAAAACGGTCAGGAGATCCTGCGCACCAACAACGCCTTCGAATATGCGGTTGGCGTCAACGCGGCTTCTAACCCGAAACTGGTTCCGCTGAAAGAGCTGGACGCGCCAAAAGTTGACGCTTCCGCGCTGAATGGCAAAAAAGTGGTCGAATTGATGACCGAAGCCGGGTTGATGTAAGCCGGTTGATCAGTACAGAGAGCTTTTAACCCTATGTCCAATATCGGTTTCAACGCCGCAGGCACGGCGCCACGCTATGCTTCGGCCCGCCGCCATCAACGGCCAGGGCTGTTTATCGTCGCGGCCGCCATTTTATTTTCCCTGTTGGCGTTGTTGCCGTTGGGTTTTGTCATTAGCGTGGCGTTTGAAACCGGTTGGTCAACGGTGAAAGCGCTGGTATTCCGCCCCCGGGTGGCCGAACTGCTGTTGAATACCCTGCTGTTGGTGGTGTTCACGTTGCCGATTTGCGCCATTCTGGGGGTAACGCTGGCCTGGTTGACCGAACGCACTTCGCTGCCGGGCCGTCGCATTTGGTCACTGCTGGCGACCGCGCCGCTGGCGGTTCCGGCGTTCGTGCAAAGCTACGCCTGGATCAGCCTGGTCCCCTCAATGCATGGGCTCGGTGCCGGAGTCTTCATTTCGGTCATCGCCTACTTCCCGTTTATTTACCTGCCGGCCGCTGCGGTGTTACGCCGGTTGGATCCCGGAATTGAAGACGTTGCCACTTCGCTCGGCACGCGACCGCTGGCGGTATTTTTCCGCGTGGTGTTGCCGCAGCTCAAACTGGCGATTTGGGGCGGTTCGCTACTGATCGCGCTGCATTTGCTGGCCGAATATGGCCTGTATGCGATGATCCGCTTTGACACCTTCACCACCGCCATTTTCGATCAGTTCCAGTCCACCTTTAACGGCCCGGCGGCCAATATGCTGGCCGGGGTACTGGTGCTGTGCTGTCTGGGGTTACTGATGCTGGAGGCTGCCAGCCGCGGCCGGGCGCGTTATGCCCGCGTCGGTTCCGGCAGTGCGCGCAGTCAAACGGCCTATCGCCTTGGCCTCCTCGCTACCCTGTTCGGCCTGCTGTTGCCCCTGAGTCTCACCGCATTGGCGCTGGGCGTGCCCTTTATTACGCTGGCCCGCTGGCTGACCCTGGGCGGGATCGAAGTATGGCGCAACGCCGAACTGCTGCCGGCATTGCTGCAAACGCTGTCACTGGCCGCCAGCGGGGCGTTGTTGATCACCCTGTGCGCCATCCCGATGGCCTGGCTGTCGGTACGCTACCCGGCCCGACTGTATCGGGTGCTGGAAGGCTGCAATTACGTCACCAGTTCGCTGCCCGGCATTGTGGTGGCGCTGGCGCTGGTGACCATCACCATTCACAGCTTCCGGCCTATTTATCAGACTGAAATCACCCTGCTGCTGGCCTATTTGCTGATGTTTATGCCACGCGCCCTGATCAACCTGCGCGCCGGTATTGCTCAGGCCCCGGTAGAGCTGGAAAACGTGGCCCGCAGTCTTGGTCGCTCACCGGCACAGGCGCTGTGGAGCACCACGCTGCGTCTGGCCGCGCCTGGCGCCGCCGCCGGTGCGGCACTGGTATTCCTGGCAATCTCCAATGAGCTGACCGCGACGCTGCTGCTGGCCCCCAATGGCACCCGTACGTTGGCTACCGGCTTCTGGGCGCTGACCAGCGAAATTGACTATGTGGCGGCCGCGCCCTACGCCCTGATTATGGTGGCATTGTCTCTGCCACTGACCTGGCTTCTTTATTCTCAATCCAAACGTACGGCGGGATTATGAGCACGCTTGAACTGCAAGGCATCGGTAAATCCTATAATTCGGTCAAGGTGCTGGAGCATGTTGACTTGCGAGTCGAACAGGGCAGCCGCACCGCGATTGTCGGCCCTTCCGGCTCAGGGAAAACCACCCTGCTGCGTATCATTGCCGGTTTTGAAATACCGGACAGCGGCCAGGTGATGCTGCAGGGCCAACCGATGGCCAACGGCAGTGGCTGGGTACCGGCACACCTGCGTGGTATAGGTTTTGTACCGCAGGACGGCGCGTTATTCCCGCACTTTACCGTGGCCGGCAATATCGGTTTCGGCCTGAAAGGCAGCAAGCGTGACAAGCAACTGCGTATTGATGCGCTGATGGAAATGGTGGCGCTGGATCGTCGTCTGGGGGCATTGTGGCCACACGAGCTTTCCGGTGGGCAGCAACAACGAGTGGCCCTGGCTCGCGCCCTGTCTCAGCAGCCCAAGCTGATGTTGTTGGACGAACCCTTCTCCGCGCTCGATACCGGCCTGCGCGCCGCGACCCGCAAAGCCGTGGCGGAGTTGCTGGCCGAAGCCAAAGTTGCCTCGATTCTGGTGACCCACGATCAGACCGAAGCCCTGTCGTTTGCCGATCAGGTGGCGGTGATGCGCAATGGTCGATTGGCGCAGGTTGGACCGCCGCAGGATCTCTATCTGCGCCCGGTGGACGAGCCGACCGCCACCTTTTTAGGTGAAACGCTGGTGCTTTCCGCCGAGCTTGAGCAAGGCTGGGCCGATTGCGTGCTCGGGCGAATTGCCGTGGACGATCGTCAGCGCCGTGGCCCTGCCCGCATCATGCTGCGTCCGGAACAGATCCAAATCAGCCAGTGCGAGGCACAGCAGCAGAGCCAGGCGATGGTGACCAGTATCGATTTCGCCGGTTTTGTCTCCACCTTAAACCTGCGCATGACCGGCAGTGATACCGCAATCGAGATTAAAACCGTCAGCCGCGAAGGTATTCGCGCCGGTTCTCACGTCAGTCTGAATATCATCGGCCAGGCGCATATCTTTGCCGAGTAATACAGCAAGGGGCGCTTTGGTGCCCCAGCTATTCAGGCCAGTTGGCCAAAGCCAACTTTATTAGCCGTCTACTTCCCCGCCGTTCAGAAAGATAAAACCTATCGCAGCCATCGAATACTAAAACCCCCTTCATCAACTACGATTAGTCTGTGACCGGTGTAATCATTCGCCCGTCCGGAGATAACCCACAGAGGATTATCATAATTATTCATACTGTTTGAGCCGCTGTTCTTTAATGCGGCTAAGAAAGGTTAATTATGGCACGTACTACCCCCCTCGAACGCTACCGCAATATCGGCATCTCGGCGCACATTGATGCCGGCAAAACCACCACCACCGAGCGGATTCTGTTTTACACCGGGGTCAGTCACAAGCTGGGCGAAGTGCACGACGGCGCCGCCACCATGGACTGGATGGCACAGGAGCAGGAACGCGGGATTACCATTACCTCGGCGGCGACCACCTGTTTCTGGAACGGCATGCAGCATAATTATCCGCAGCATCGCATCAATATTATCGACACCCCGGGGCACGTGGACTTCACCATTGAGGTCGAGCGTTCCATGCGCGTCCTGGACGGTGCGGTGATGGTTTATGACTCGGTGGGCGGCGTACAACCACAGTCAGAAACCGTCTGGCGACAGGCCAATAAATACAAGGTGCCGCGGCTGGCGTTCGTCAATAAAATGGACCGCGTTGGCGCTGACTTTTTCCGCGTGCGCAAAATGATGATCGACCGCCTGAAAGCCAACCCGGTACCGATCGTCATCCCGATAGGTGCCGAAGACCATTTCACCGGCGTGGTGGATTTGGTGCGTATGAAAGCCATCCTGTGGGACGAGGCGTCCCAGGGTATGAGCTTCAGCTTTGAAGAGATCCCCGCCGAACTGCGCGATTCCGCACAGGAATGGCGGGACAAAATGATCGAAGCCGCCGCCGAAGGCTCGGAAGAGTTGATGGACAAATACCTCAATCAGGTGCCGTTGAGCGAAGAAGAGATCGTCCGCGGCCTGCGCCTGCGTACCGTGGCCGGTGAAATCCAGCCAATGCTGTGCGGCTCGGCTTTTCGTAACAAAGGCGTGCAGCGCATGCTGGATGCGGTAATCGAACTGATGCCCTCACCGCTCGACGTTCCGCCAATGGAAGGCCATGACCAGCACGACAATATCGTTATCCGCCGTGCCGCCGATGATGAAAAATTCTCGGCGCTGGCGTTCAAACTGATGACCGACCCCTTCGTCGGCCAGCTAACCTTTGTGCGGGTTTATTCCGGCGTGCTAACCAAAGGCAGCAGCGTCTACAACCCGGTAAAAGACAAGAAAGAGCGCATCGGCCGCATCGTGCAAATGCACGCTAACGATCGCAAGGATGTCGAGGAACTGCACGCCGGTGATATCGCCGCCTGCGTGGGGCTAAAAGACGTCACCACCGGCGATACGTTGTGTGATCCGGCTGCCATCATCACGTTGGAAAAAATGGTCTTCCCGGAACCAGTGATCGCACAGGCGATCGAGCCGAAAACCAAAGCCGACCAGGAGAAAATGGGCATTGCGCTGCAGCGTCTCACCTCCGAAGATCCGTCGTTCCGCGTGCGCACCGATGAGGATTCCGGCCAGACCATTATTTACGGCATGGGCGAATTGCACCTGGAGATCATCGTCGACCGCATGCGCCGCGAGTTTGGTGTGGAAACCACCACCGGCAAACCTCAGGTGTCTTACCGCGAGACTATCCGCAAGCGCGTTACCGATGTGGAAGGCAAGTTTGTGCGCCAGTCTGGCGGTAAAGGCCAGTACGGCCACGTGGTGTTGACGGTTGAACCGAATGAACCGGGCAAAGGCTTCGAGTTTTTAGATGAGATCAAAGGCGGCGTGATCCCGGGCGAGTTTATCCCGGCGGTGAAAAAAGGCCTGCTGGAGGCGCTGAGTAATGGCGTACTGGCCGGTTATCAGGTGGTGGATGTCAAGGTACACCTGACCTTCGGCTCTTACCACGACGTCGACTCTTCGGAACAGGCCTTCCGCATGGCGGCGATCTTCGGCTTCAAAGAAGCCTGCCGCCAGGCCGATCCGGCGATCCTCGAGCCGATCATGTCGGTAGAGGTAGAAACGCCCGAAGACTACGCCGGTAGCGTGATGGGCGACCTGTCGTCACGACGCGGTATGGTACAGGGGATGGAGGATATCCCGGGCGGTGGCGGCAAAGAAATTCACGCCAAGGTACCGCTGTCCGAGATGTTCGGCTATTCCACCACGCTGCGCTCAATGTCGCAGGGGCGTGCTACCTACACCATGGAATTCAGCCACTACGCCGAAGCGCCGCGCAACGTGGCTGAAGAGATCATTCACCACAGTAAAAAATAACCTCATCGCCTGCCGCCCCCAGCGGCAGGCTTCACTCTTTCGCGGCCAGAGACACCACCACCGGCTGCGGCTTAATCCGCATCGCGTACACCACCCCGATAATCAGGCAGGCAATACCGCCCAGCGTCAACAGCGGCGGCCAGGCCTGACGCAGCATAAAGGTGTAAGCCAGCCCCGCCAGAATTTCGAAGACAATCAGCGGCCCCACCAACACCGTAGGCAAGCGCTGGCTCGCCTCATTCCAGCACAGCGCACCTATCCAGGAACACAGCATGCCGATAGCGATCATCAAGGGCAAAAACACCTCCGGCCTTGGCCCAAACGGCAGCGCAAACGCCGGCTGGGTGAGCGCCAATTGGCCACAGACCAACAGATAACCAACCAGTGCCAGCGGCAAGGTGACCAGGCCCTGCGCGGTCGCCCAGGTGGCAGGCCTTTGGTTAGGGTTTTCCCGCAGCCAACGGGCATTGCGTAGGGGGAACCAGGTCCAGCATGCCACGGCGACCAGCGCCAACCCCAGCCCGCTGGTATAACGCCAGACGTCAACCGGTGCGCTATTGCCCTGCAGTTCGGCAACGTTAACCAGCGCCAGTCCACAGGCGATTAATATCAGCGCCGGCGTCAGTTTGCGCCAGGAAAGGCGTCCGTCGTGCCGGCTGTAAAACAGGTTGGCGGTCACCGAGATCACCACCGGCAACGTGCCGATAATCATGGTGGATACCGGTGCCCCGGTGCGCTGAATGGCGCTGGCCAGGCACAGGTAATACAGCAGGTTACCGATCGCCGTCAGCTTCAGCGCCTCCCGCCAGTCGTTACGCCGTAACTTTTTCAGTCGCTGACGATCCAGCCACGCCAACGGCAAAGCGATTAAGCCAAAGGCCAGGTAGCGGCCGGTGGACTGTAACGCCGCCGGATATTCCGGGATCAGCACCGGGCCAACAAAAATCAAGCCCCACATCAAGCCCGCAGACAGGGCAAATAACACGCCAGCAAACATAGTGACTCCATCAGAACCCGTGAATAAAACCTGGGGTCAGGCTAGCCGACTTTGGCGAAGGAATATTGTAGCAGGTTGCTGTTTTAGCGGGCCGTAACCTGCTTTTGATAACGCACTGGCGTGACACCGTAACGGTTGGCGAAAGCCCGGGTCAAATGGGCCTGATCGGTTAGCCCCGCCGCCACCGCCACTTGCGCCGCAGGCATACCACGCCCCAGCATCTGTTTGGCCTGTGACAGACGGATCGCCATCAGCATCTGTTGAGGGGATACATGGTATTCGGCTTTGAATTTGCGCTGGAAATGATAGGGGCTGAGGGAAACCAGTGCCGCCAACTGATCCAACGTAATGACGGTGGCGAAGTTATCTTGCAGATAGCTTTTGACGATATCAAAACGGTGCGCGGCTTCCGCCTTCAGCGGCCGGGCGGCCTGAATATGCGGGCGAAAAATGGCAATCACCTGCAGTAACAGGTGGTCAATGGTCAGTGCGTCATCGGCTTGCCACAGTGCCGCCAGCGCGGCCGACAATTGCTGCGCCGCCTGCGGATCCTGGCGTACCGCATCGGTGAACCAGAACCCCTGCTCGCCAGACAGCCGCTCCAGCGTGGCCGGCTCCAGATAAAGCATACGATAATTCCAGCCGCCAGCGGTTTCTGCCTCGCCGGTATGCAGCTCATCCGGGTTCATCAGCACCAGTGAACCCGGTGCCGCCCGATGTTGCGCCCCACGATAGCGAAAACGCTCAGCGCCAAAATCGACGGTACCTATGGCAAAGGCATTATGGGTGTGCGGCTCAAAGGCATAACGCTCAATATGGGCGTGATAAAGCTCTACGCCCGGCACCTGCGATAACTGCCGGAACTGCGCGCTGTCTTTTTCAAAGGGAAACTGCTGTGGAACACCCTGCACCCGTACCACCCTGCTTCAATGCCGCTCGTGGCTGTATGATAGTCAAAGCGACGGGCTTTGAGTAGTGGCGCACGCGGTGCTCTGGACGCTGATGCTCATTGCGCGTAGGGTATTTTATCCAGCGTCTGGTGCCTGCAAGTCAGCGCCGACCTGTTGATTATCCCGCCACAGAGTGGGAAACCGTCTTTAACCCCCCTGAAAGTAAGAGGCAACAATGTATCCAGATACTCAACTCTATATCGACGGACAATGGCGCAACGCAGTGGCCGGCAAAACCACGCCGGTCACCAACCCCGCTACCGATGAGGTGATTGGCAGCGTGGCACATGCCACCACGGCCGATCTCGATCTGGCGCTGGCTGCGACCGAACGCGGTTTTAAAGTCTGGCGTGAAACCTCCGCTTACCAGCGGGCAAACCTGATGCGTAAGGCCGCTGCACTGTTTCGTGAACGGGCAGAGCAAATCGCCGCGATCATGAGCCAGGAACAGGGCAAACCGGTGGCGCAGGCCAAGGTCGAAATTCTTAACTCGGCGGACGTGATTGACTGGTTTGCCGGTGAAGCCAGCCGTACCTACGGCCAGATCATCCCGTCCCGCAGCCGGGACGTTCAGCAGCAAACCCTGAAGTTGCCGGTAGGGCCAGTCGCGGCCTTTACTCCGTGGAACTTCCCGATTAACCAGATCGTGCGCAAGCTGTCCGCCGCGCTGGCCGCGGGTTGCTCAATCATCATCAAAGGGCCGGAAGAAACCCCGGCCTCACCGGCGGAGCTGATCAGAGCCTTTGCCGACGCAGGTGTTCCAGCCGGCGTGATCGCGCTGGTGTACGGTACCCCGGCGGAAATCTCTGAATACCTGATCCCGCATCCGACCATTCGCAAGATCTCGTTCACCGGCTCAACCCGCGTCGGCAAACATCTGGCGGCACTGGCCGGTCAGCATATGAAAAAAGCCACCATGGAGCTGGGCGGTCATGCGCCGGTATTGATTTTTGACGATGCCGACCTCGATGCGGCCGCCAAAGAACTGGCATTGGCCAAGTTCCGTAACGCCGGGCAGGTGTGCATTGCCCCGACCCGTTTCCTGATCCAGCAAGGCGTTTATGAAGCCTTTGTCGAGAAATTCACCGCCGCGGTGCGTGAAATCAAGCTGGGTAACGGTTTGCAGGAAGGCGTGACCATGGGACCCATGGTGCTACAACGCAGCGTGGACGCCATTGAGGCCTTTGTGGAAGATGCTATCGCCGAGGGTGCCAAAGCCACTACCGGCGGCAAGCGCGTAGCTGGCCCCGGTAATTTCTTTGAGCCGACGGTGTTGCGCGACGTGCCACTGAGCGCCCGGGCAATGTCGGAAGAACCCTTTGGCCCGGTCGCCCTGCTGCGTCCGTTCGCGACCTATGAGGAAGCCATCGCCGAGGCCAATCGCCTGCCTTACGGTCTGGCGGCCTATGCCTACAGCCGCAGCATCGCTACGGTAACGGCATTGGGGCGTGATGTGGAAAGCGGCATGCTGAGCATCAACCATATCGGTTTCGGCCTGCCGGAAACGCCGTTTGGCGGCGTGAAAGACTCCGGTCACGGTACCGAAGGCGGCAGCGAAGCCATCGAATCCTATCTGGAAACCCGCTTTGTTACCGTCGCCGGTCGATAATTAACACAGGCAACGACCAATGCCCCGTTCTATACGGGGCATTTTTTTCAACCAACCTTATCGAATAACACTCGCGCTGCCGGGGTTAAGCCCAGCATATGAATGCAGGCATGCACCATGCCCGGTAACCGCTCACAACGTACCGCTACCCCATCCTCCCGCAGCCGCTGTGCATAATGCTCAGCCTCATCGCGTAATGGATCGTACTCGCAGCTCAAAATGGTCGCCGGGGGTAATCGCCGCAACGTCGCGGCATGCAAGGGTTCAGCGTAGAGTTCGTGCCCCTGAACTTCTTCAGCCAGATACTGGTGCCAGCAAAATTCCATTACCTCGCGCGTCAAAAAGAAACCCTGTTCATATTGCTGATAGCTGGCCGTATCCATCGCACGGCTTAACGCCGGATACAGCAAAAGCTGATGCTCAATCGATGGGCCACCCCGGTCACGGGCCAACAGCGTAACGGCTGCCGCCAGATTACCCCCGGCGCTGTCACCCCCCACCGCAATCCGCGAGGCATCGATCCCCCACTCATCGGCCCGTTCAACCACCTCGCACAGCGCCTGATACACATCCTCCAACGGCCGTGGATAAGGGTGCTCCGGTGCCAGTCGGTAATCAACCGACAGGATCAGCCGCCCGCTAGCGTTAGCCAGCGCCTGACAAGGTCGGTCATATAACGCCAGCGAGCCCAGGCACCAACCGCCGCCGTGGGCGTATAGCATCGCAGGCATCGGTTCATCCGCTACCGCCCCCAGGGGCATATAGGCGCGAATGGCGATCTCGTGCCCGTCATTGGCGGTCACCGTCCCATCCCTGACACCGCCGCTGGCTTCACCCTCGCCCTGCAATGCCAACAGCCCGGCCTCGGCGGCGGCGCGCATCTCCGCCAGGGAAGCCGGTGCTGCGGCCCCCGCCGTTTCCGCCAGAAAACGGGCAATCTGTGGATCAAGCAGCATCAGCCTGACTCCCCAGCAAGAAAGGCACCACCAGGGCAATAAATGCCTCATGGCACTCTTCGGTAATGAAATGGCCGCAGTCGGCGACCGTCTCACCGCGCAGATTAACGGCGTTATCCCGTAAGGTAACAAAGGGCGCATCACCGGTTGCATGTTCCGCACCAATGGTCATCACCGGCATACCGAGCGGAGTTTCAGCGCGGCGCTGGTTTTGCCGAATGGTTTCCGGAATGGCACGGTAGTAATCAA
This sequence comes from Serratia sp. BW106, assembly GCF_002607755.1. Classification (NCBI taxonomy): domain Bacteria; kingdom Pseudomonadati; phylum Pseudomonadota; class Gammaproteobacteria; order Enterobacterales; family Yersiniaceae; genus Serratia; species Serratia sp. BW106. The sequence continues at coordinate 178,976 of NZ_MCGS01000010.1, read as the reverse complement.
ATCCGGCCCGCAGGCTGCCCGGTGCCGAATAGGCGGCGATGTAAGTTTCCGCCGCCACCCTATCGCGCCGGTAGGACCAGCGGTTAAAGATATAGCTGAGATACTCCCTCTCACGCCCTAACGTCAACGCCTCCGGCAGGTCTGCCAGTTGGTTGAACATGAAGTGCCACAGGAAAATGTTTTGCTCCGCCGGCACAAAAATCGGCGGCGCCGGGGCCAACCCCGGGATCACCGCTTCCGTCAGTACCAGTCCCGTTACCGCCTGCGGAAAATCACTCGCCATCGCATAACCGATCCACATGCCAATATCATGACCAACCAGTTGATAACGCGCATGCCCAAGTTGCAGCATGGTCTGGTGTAGCGTGGCGGCCACGCTGCCGGTGTCATAGCCGCCACAAGGCTTGTCGGAATCGCCAATGCCCGGCGGATCCACCGCTATCGCCTTAAAGCCTGCCGCCGCCAGCGGCTGCATCACATGCCGCCAGGTGTACCAGGTTTGCGGCCAGCCGGGGATCAGCAATACCGGCTGCCCCTCGCCAAGCGTCACACAGTGAATACGGTTGCCATTTACCCGCGCATAGACGTGTTCGGGTTCAGGTCCATTCAGCATGGGCCCGTTATTTTGCAGTGTCATTGGTGTTCTCCGTGGTGAAATAGTCTGGCTTAACGCAGGCCAAGCAAGGCATTGATTTGTTGTTGGTCAACCGGCGCACCGGCAAAATCATCAAACACTTTATCGGTGACGTTGATGATGTGGTCACGAATAAAGGCGGCACCTTCACGTGCGCCATCCTGCGGATGTTTCAGGCAACACTCCCACTCCAGCGTCGCCCATCCGGCGTATCCATGCTGGGTCAGCCGCGAGAAAATCCCTTTGAAATCCACCTGACCGTCCCCCAACGAGCGAAAACGCCCGGCACGATCGGCCCATGACTGATAGCCGCCGTAAATACCCTGCCGTCCGGTCGGGTTGAACTCGGCGTCCTTGACGTGGAACATGCGGATGAAGTCCTTATAAATATCGATGTAATCCAGATAGTTCAGCTGTTGCAGCACGAAGTGACTCGGGTCGAACAGGATCTGGCAGCGCGGGTGGCCCCCGACGCGCTGATGGAACATTTCGAAGGTCACACCGTCGTGCAGGTCTTCACTGGGGTGAATTTCATAACACAGATTTACCCCCTGCTCGTCGCAGGCATTGAGCACCGGCAGCCAACGTTTGGCCAGTTCATCGAATGCCGTTTCGATCAGCCCCGCCGGACGCTGCGGAAATGGGAACAAATAGGGCCAGGCCAACGAACCGGAAAAGGTGCCCATCTCACTCAGCCCCAGCCGTGCAGAGGCTTTGGCGGCCAACAGCAGTTGCTGGTGCGCCCACTCGCCACGAGCCTGCGGGTTGCCATGCAGTTCCGGCGGCGCAAAGCTGTCGCACAGTGGGTCATAGGCCGGATGCACCGCCATCAACTGGCCAAAAATATGGGTCGTCAGTTCACTGACCACCAGCCCGTGCTCTGCCAGCATGCCGACCAGATCGTCGCAATAGGTTTGGCTTTCTGCGGCGGTGGCCAAATCAAACAGGCGACGGTCCCACGCTGGGATTTGCAGCGCTTTAAAACCGGTTTTTTCCGCCCAGTGGGCGATAGCCGGCAGACTGTTAAAGGGGGCGGCATCGTCACTGAACTGTGCCAGATGCAGGCTTGGACCTTTCATGGTTTTCATCCTAAACTCCTATTGGTTGTTGATTGACAAACAATAGGCTTAAATGAATATATCAGCAAGCGAATTTTAAAAACTCGTTGGTATTACAGTGGATTTAAGCGATCCTGTTTCACAGAGCAACAGGTTAACAGGAGCAGAGGAATGGCAGGCAGACCGCGCGAATTCGACCGCGAACAGGCGTTACTGAAAGCACGCGACCTATTCTGGCGTCAGGGATATGAAGGCACTTCACTGTCGGATTTGGTCGCCGAACTGGGCATTGCCTCCGCACGTATCTATAAGGCGTTTGGCTCGAAAGAGTTACTGTTCCGCGAAGCGGTGGCCAGCTACGAAAGTCATGAGGGCGGCTTTGCCGATCGCGCATTCAGCGAGGAAAGCAGCATTCGCGTGGCGATAAAACGCTTGTTGAACGACGCGGTGATGCTCTACAGCCGCACGGACCTGCCGCAAGGCTGCATGGTGGTTTCTTCCGCCGCCAGCGTCAGTGACGAAAACAGCAGCATCAAAGACTGGTTGGCAGAGCACCGCCTGCTGCGCACCCAGGGGATTATTGACCAACTGCGTGCCGCTGTAGCCACAGGAGAATTACCGCCACAGACCGATGCTGATGCCCTCGGTGACTATTTTGCCGCCTTCCTGCACGGTCTGTCGGTGCAGGCGCGCGATGGCGTCAGCCGCGCCCGGTTAGAAGCCGCGGTCAGGATTGCACTATTGGCGTTGGAAAGCGGCGGTTAATCATTCCGGCAAATCAAATATCACCAGGGTGCCGTGACTACCTGCAAGCACCCGGTGAGGCACACCGGCCGCGGCCTGATACAGTTGCCCGGCATTCACCCTAATCTCTTCGCCCTGCACTTCAATCCGTAGTTGCCCGGAGATCACCAGTAATCCTTCGTGATAGTCATGAACTTCATCGGCAATCTCACGCTGATCCATCCGCAATACTTTGATATTGGCTGGGCCGACGCGCCCAAGCACGCTGGATCGCCAGGCCTGCGGTAAATCGGCGGCCAACGCAGTAAGATCGAATAATGACATAAGGCTTCATCCGTAAGCAGCACCATCGCTGCCACGGCAATTTACCTTTTCATTCGCCGACGGCTAAATAACCATTGATTTTAACCTATAGCCAAACGGCTCACACCGGCACCCGGCGGCTGATTTCCACCACCTGGTCGCTCGGCAAATAGTAGTAATCCGTCACGTGCATACCGTTACGCACCATCAGCGAAAAAATGTTGCGTTGCCAGGCCGGCAATCTGTCATTGGCTTCACGGCGCACCACGCTTTCATGCCCCAGATAATAGGTGGCATCACCAAAGTTCAACCCGGTCTTTTGCGCCTCGGCATGCTGCAACAAGCGGGGAATATGGGGGCGCTCCATAAAGCCATAGCTCGCCACGCCACACCAAAATCCTGGCGACTGTTGTCGCATTACCAACCGTTCAGCGTTTGCCACCCGGGGCTCGTTAACAATCATGATATGCAGCGCCAGCACATTGGCATGCAGCGACCCGTTACGCTTGACGTGCCATTTCATCACCGGCGGCGTGCCGCTCAGGGTTCGGGTAAGAAAGATTGCGGTGCCCGGAACCCGGGGGATATTCTGCTGCTCGAGCTGGGCCAAAAAATCCGCCAGCGGCAGACTCTTTTCGCCCAGCGTACGGGAAGCCGCGATCACCCCGCGATGCCAGATCAACATCACGCCATACACCAGGGTGGCCAGCAGCAGCGGAACATACCCGCCCTGCATCACTTTACTGAGGTTGGCCAGCAAGAAGCTGAGATCGACGATAAAGAAACTACCGGCCACCAGCAGGCTGGCAATCGTTCCCCAGCGCCACACCTCACGCATCGCCACAAACAGCAACCCGGTCGTCATGATCATGGTGAGCGAAACCGCAATGCCGTAAGCGGCGGCCAAGTTATCGGAGGATTTGAAGAACACGGTCAGAAATACCGTCACCGCCATCAGCAACCAGTTGATGGCACCGATGTAAATTTGCCCATAACTCTCTTCGGTGGTCTGTTTGACTCGCAGGCGTGGCAACCAACCCAGTTGGATCGCCTGGCGGGTCATGGAAAAGGCCCCGCTGATGATCGCCTGACTGGCGATGATGGTGGCCAGGGTCGCCAAAATCACCAGCGGAATTTGCAGCACCGGCGGACACAGGCGGAAAAAGATATTTTGGGTGACGTCAGCACCGGAGAGGATCAGTGCGGCCTGCCCGGCATAGTTCAGTAACAGACTGGGAAAAACAATGCCAAACCAGGCGAGCCAAATCGGTTTTTTACCGAAATGCCCCATGTCAGCGTACAGCGCTTCTGCCCCGGTCACGCAGAGGAAAACGCCGCCCAACACCAGGAAGCTGGTTAGCCCGTTAGAGAAGAGGAATCGGATGCCGTACAGCGGGTTCAACGCCATCAAGACGGCCGGATGCTGAATAATGCCCCAGATGCCCAGAGCGGCGATAGAAAAGAACCACAGTGCCATGATCGGCCCGAAAACCCTGCCGATGCGCGCGGTGCCCAACGGCTGAATGGCGAACAGGCTGATCAGGATCACCACCGCCGCCGGCAAGATATAAGGCTGCGATTCGGGCAACACGATGTTCAACCCTTCCAGTGCCGACAGCACCGAGATCGCCGGGGTGATGGCCCCATCGCCGTAGATCAGCGCCGCACCGAACAGACCGGCAAACACTACCATTGGCCGGATTTTTTTCTTGCTGACCAACAGTGACATCAGCGCCATGATGCCACCTTCGCCACGGTTATCGATACGCATGGCGAACATGGCGTATTTGAGCGAGGTGACAATCACCAGCGTCCAGAAAATCAGCGACAGCAGGCCGAGGATCACCGGCGGGGACGGCGCATCACCGGAAAGAAACAGCACGGTTTTCAGGGTATACAGCGGGCTGGTGCCAATATCGCCAAACACCACCCCCAGTGCGCCGCCGGCCAGCAGCGGCAGGCTCATTTTGGGCGTCTTTTCCGGTTCGTTCCCTGTGCTCATTGAGAGCTCCTGACCAAGCCATTAGGATAAAACCAGCATAGTCAATTCAGGCAGTTAGCGTGAGTCCTTTATTGGCCCATTGCACTCAGGCCCCGGCCTCTTTGAGTAACCAGCGTTGCAGGTTCAGTCCCTCCGGCGACAGTTCAGTGTCCTGCCTTACGCACAGGTAATAATCTCGGCCGTCATCAATCGCCAGATCAAACAGTTTAATCAATTCGCCACTGCTGAGATAAGGCGCGATCAACGGCTCACGCATCAGGGCGCAGCCCAAACCCGCCTGTACCGCCGCCAACGTCAGCAAGCCATCTTCAAACATCGGGCCGGTACTGCGCAGCGGCCGCCGGACTCCGGCCAACTGAAACCATTGCATCCAGGTGGTGCGTTCTTCGTCATGCAGCAGCGGCAGTGGCGAAAGCTGATCCGGCGTGTCCAACAACCCGTGCAACTTGATAAACCCCCGGCTGCATACCGGTACCATTTTGCCGGACATCAGTTTTTCGCTGCGATAACCGGTCCATTGCCCGGCGCCAAAACGAATCGAAATATCGGCGGCGTCACTGAGGTAATTACGGTGGTTGGCGTACACCACATTGATGTCGATATCCGGGTTCTCGCGCAAAAATCCGTGCAAACGCGGAATAAACCAGCCCATGCCGAACAGCGGGATCAGGCTGATTGTGACCTGCCGGGAAGCCGATTGCTCGCGCACCTGCTCGGTCGCCTGACGCAATACGTTAAACGCCGAGCGGATCGAGCGGTAATAATCCCGTCCTTCGTTACGCAAGATCAGGTTACGGCCCTGCCGCTCGGTCAGCGGCATTTGCAGAAAGGCCTCCAGCGTTTTGAGCTGATGACTGACCGCCGACGGGGATATCGCCAGCTCTTTGGCAGCAGCGGTAATGCTGCCCAGACGGGCGATAGCCTCAAACGCCCGCACTGCACGCAGCGGTGGATCGTTAGGCAACGATGTGACGCATTGTTCTGTTTTTTTCATATGTTGACTATTTTGGCTAAATATCGGTGACGGTTTAAAATTAATATACAAATAAATCAATAAATTAAAAACACACATTTTTTGTATAAGAAATTATATTTCCGTATTTTACAATTTTCTTTAACTCTCTACTCTGAGCTTCCTGAATCATTATTTTTCGGGACTCTCCCTATGGATACGCTGGTACAGCAGACCGTCAACGGACTGATGCTCGGTAGCATTTATGCGTTGATCGCCCTGGGTTACACCATGGTGTACGGCATTCTGCGTATTATCAATTTTGCCCACGGCGATGTGCTGATGGTCGGCGCGCTGAGCGCCCTGTCCACCCTCGGCGTGTTGCAACATCATTTCCCTGGCCTGTCACCCTACATCATGCTGTTGCTGGCGGCGCTGGTTGCCATGACGGTCTGCGCGCTGGTGTCGATGAGCATTGAACGGCTGGCCTACCGCCGCCTGCGGAATGCCCCGCGTCTGGCACCGCTGATCAGCGGGATTGGCGTATCGCTACTGCTGCAAACACTGGCGATGCTGATCTGGTCGCGTAACCCGTTAATGTTCCCGCAACTGCTGCCAATGTCACCTATCGCCCTGACCCAGGGTAGCGCCGAACACGCGCCCGCTGTGATCACCGGTACCGGTATCGCCACGCTGGTGGTCGCGGTGCTGGTGATGGCCGGGTTGCTGTTGCTGGTCGAGCACTCGCGCTTTGGCCGCGCCATGCGTGCCACGGCAGAAAACCCGCAGGTCGCCGGCCTGATGGGCATCGATCCCAACCGTATCATCATTCTGACCTTTGCCCTTGGTGGCGCGCTGGCGGCCGTGGCGGGCATCATGATGGCCAGCAACTATGGCAATGCCGGTTTCTCCATGGGCTTCTTGCCGGGCATCAAGGCCTTTACTGCTGCTGTGCTGGGCGGTATCGGCAACCTGCGCGGTGCAATGCTCGGCGGATTATTACTGGGGCTGTTTGAGGCGCTGGGCACCGGTTATCTCGGCGAACTGACCGGCGGCACCTTCGGCAGTAACTATCAGGACGTATTTGCCTTCCTGATATTGATTGCCGTGTTGGTATTGCGCCCATCCGGGCTGTTGGGCGAACGCGTCGCCACTCGCGCCTGAGGACACAAGATGACTATTCTGACCGAGACTCTGCACACCGCCTCCCCGCACCGCGCCAGACTTGGTGTGGCTCTGTTTATGCTCGGCCTGCTGCTGGCCCCCTGGGTGGCCGGGTCCGTCGGCGGTAACTATTGGGTACGGGTGATCGACTTCGCGCTCCTGTATCTGATGCTGGCACTGGGTCTGAACATTGTGGTCGGCCTCACCGGCCTGCTGGACATGGGATTTATCGCTTTTTACGCGGTCGGCGCCTATCTGACCGCACTGCTTTCATCACCGCACCTCACTCAGCAATTTCCGCTGCTGTTGCAGTGGTTCCCGGAGGGGCTGCATCTGTCGATTCTGTTGTTGATCCCACTGGCCGCGTTGCTGGCCGCGTTGTGCGGCATTCTGCTGGGAGCGCCCACGCTGCGGCTGCGTGGGGACTATCTGGCGATCGTCACGCTGGGCTTCGGTGAGATCGTGCGTATTTTGATGCGTAACCTGGACCGCCCGCTCAACATCACCAACGGCCCAAAGGGGATTTCCGCTATCGATCCGGTCACGCTGTTCGGCCTGAAGTTTTCCGGTATGCATTCGTGGTTCGGCATCCGTTTTTCATCCCTGTATCTCTATTACTACCTGTTCGCCGCCCTGCTGTTGCTGATCCTGTTTATCTGCCTGCGCCTGCAGCATTCGCGGGTTGGCCGCGCCTGGACCGCTATCCGCGAAGATGAAGACGCGGCACGGGCGATGGGCATCAACACCCGTAACTTCAAACTGCTGGCTTTCGCCATCGGTGCCACCTTTGGCGGTGTCGCCGGTGCACTGTTTGCGGCGTTTCAGGGCTTTGTCTCACCGGAATCCTTCACCCTGCAAGAGTCGATTGCCGTATTGGCGATGGTGGTGTTGGGCGGTATGGGCCACATACCCGGCGTGATCCTCGGCGCATTGCTGCTGGCTGCCCTGCCAGAACTGCTGCGCAGCACCATGGGCCCCCTGCAACAGGCGCTATTCGGTCAGGTGTGGATTGACCCCGAGATTATTCGCCAACTGTTCTATGGGCTGGCACTGATCCTGGTGATGCTGTATCGCCCGGCGGGCCTGTGGCCGGCACGTCATCAACCGGGAGCCGCCTCATGACGCCACTTCTCACACTCAGTCACGTCAGTAAAAACTTTGGTGGGCTAACCGCGGTGGATGACGTCAGCATCAGTATTCGTCAGGGCGAGATCTACGGGTTGATCGGCCCAAATGGTGCGGGCAAAACCACCTGTTTCAACCTGATCACCGGCCTGTATCGCGCCGACAGCGGCGAGTTTCGCCTGCAGGATCGTCGCTACAAGCCGCAGGCCATCGACAAGGTGGCACAGGCCGGTATCGCCCGCACCTTCCAGAACCTGCGGTTGTTTAATGAAATGAGCGTCCTGGAAAACGTGATGGTCGGTTGCCATCTGCGCACCCGCAACGGTCTGTGGGCGGCAATTTCACGCCATCGGCGCGCCCGCGAGGAAGAACACGCCACGAGGGAGAAATCTCACGCGCTGCTGGAATACGTCGGCATTAGTCAGTTCGCCCATTACCGCGCCGGCGATCTTTCCTATGGCCACCAGCGCCGGTTGGAAATCGCCCGAGCCTTGGCCACCGAACCTAAATTGCTGGCGCTGGATGAACCGGCAGCCGGCATGAACGCCGCCGAGAAGGTGGCGCTACGCGAGCTACTGCAACGTATCCGCGAGAGTGGCAAAACCCTGTTGTTGATCGAACACGACGTCAAGCTGGTGATGGGACTGTGCGATCGCCTGACGGTGCTCGACTACGGCAAGGTGATCGCCGAAGGCGAACCGGCACAGGTACGGCGTGAACCGGCGGTGATCCGCGCTTATCTGGGAGGGTCGGCTCATGTCTGAACCCTTATTGACAGTCAAACAGTTAAAAGTGTCTTACGGTGGTATTCATGCGGTTAAAGGCATCGATTTCACGGTAAACAGCGGCGAACAGGTGACCTTGATCGGTGCCAACGGTGCAGGCAAAACTTCCAGCCTGCGTGCGCTAACCGGCCTGCAACCGTTCGAAGGGGAAATCCTGTTCGACGGGCGCTCTATTCGCGGTATGCCACCGCATCGCTTATTGCAACAGGGCCTGGTGATGGTCCCGGAAGGACGCGGTATTTTCGCCCGTATGACAGTGCGGGAAAACCTGCAGCTTGGTGCTTATTCACGCCATGACAAACCGGCTGTACGCCAGGATCTGGAACAGGTTTGTACTCTTTTTCCGCGTCTGCGTGAACGGCTGCAACAGCAGGCCGGGCTGCTCTCCGGCGGTGAACAGCAGATGGTGGCCATCGGTCGGGCGTTACTCAGCCGTCCGCGCCTGTTGGTGCTGGATGAGCCTTCGATGGGGTTGGCACCGATCGTGGTTGAAGCCATTTTTGAGGTCATCAAAAACCTTTCTCGTGACGGTGTCACGCTATTATTGGTGGAACAAAATGCCCGACTGGCACTGGCATCCACTGACCGTGCCTATGTATTGGACAGCGGCAGTCTGAGCCACTGTGGCCGCTCTGCCGACATGCTGGATGATGAAAAAATCAAACAAGCCTATTTGGGCGAATAACCGTTTTTACTTTTAATCACACCGGGAGTTTTACATGAACAAGATAACTCGCTTGAAGCCGTTGGCGCTGGCCGCCGCCGTTCTGGCCAGCCTGGGCGCGGCATCGCCGGTTCTGGCCGATGAAACTATTCTGATCGGGCTGGCAGGTCCGCTGACCGGCCCTTCCGCCCGTATTGGCAAGGATTTGGAGAATGGCGCGCAATTGGCGATCGCCGATGCCAATGCCCAGAAACCGATGCTGAAAGGCAAGCTGGTCACCTTTAAACTGCTGTCCGAGGACGATCAGTCCGATCCGCGTACCGCCGTTGCGGTAGCCCAACGCCTGGTGGACGAAGGTGTCGCCGGCGTGGTCGGGCACTGGAATACCGGCACCAGCATTCCGGCGGCCCGCATTTACCACGACGCCGGTATTGCTCAGGTCGCCCCGGTCGCCACCGGCCACGGCTATACTCAACAAGGGTTCGATACCAGCTTCCGCGTGATGGGCCATGATGACGACGGCGGTAATTATGCCGGTGAATATGCGGTCAATGTACTGAAAGCCAAACGCATTGCGGTGATTGACGATCGCACCGCGTTCGGCCAGGGGCTGGCAGATGAGTTTATCAAGTCACTGGCGGCTCAGGGCGTCCAACCGGTAGCGCGGGAGTATGTCGACGACAAAACCGTTGATTTCAGTGCGGTGCTGACCACCCTGCGCAGCAAGAACGCTGATCTGATCTTCTTCGGCGGTGTGGACTCGCAGGCCGCCCCGCTGGCCCGCCGCATCAAACAACTGGGGATGAACACTCAACTGATGGGCGCAGGCGGTTTTGTCAGCCAGACTTTCCTGACGCTGGCACAGAAAGAAGGTGAAGGCGTGGTGGCACTGGAGCCGGGCCTGCCGCTGGAACAGATGCCGGGCGGCAAAGCCTTTGGGCAGGCCTACCGTGACCGCTATAAAACCCATATCGAACTGCATGCGCCGTTCGCCTACGACGCCACCCGGGTATTGATTGCCGCCATCGAGCAGGCGGGGTCCGCCGATCCGGCCGATTATCTGCCGAAGCTGCGCGCCATTCATTATCAGGGCGTCACCGGCAGCATTGCATTCGACGCACAGGGCAACCTGCAACAGCCGAGCTTCACCCTTTACCGGGTGGTTGACGGCAAATGGCAGCCGCAAAGCGTACTGGGCGGCGCAAAAGCACCATAACCATCCGCAAGGCAATGAGGAGCAAGGCAATGAGCGAAGCAAAAAACGAATTGGGTATTCTGGCCCGGCGCCGCATAGAGGCGGAAATCATCAAGCCAATCTACCAAATCCTGGTGCGTGAGATCGGCAAAGAGCGAGCGCAGGCGGTGATAGGCGAAGCCATCGAAAACGCGGCCATTGAGGCCGGTAAAAACTTTGCCGCGCAGGAGCCGAATGGCGCTGATTTGCAGAGTTTCGCCGCCTTGCAATACCTGTGGGAAAAAGACGATGCGCTGCAGGTGAAGGTGATCAACCAGGACCCGCAGCATTTCGACTATAACGTCACCCGCTGCCGTTATGCCGAGATGTACCACCAGATGGGACTGGGCGAAATCGGCCACCTGCTGTCCTGTGCCCGCGACAGCCAGTTTATCGTCGGCTATGCGCCGGATGTCGAGCTGCAGCGCACCCAGACCATTATGTCCGGCGCGTCCTGCTGCGATTTCCGCTACACCGCCAAATCGCAGGGAGAGAAAAAATGACGCCTCAGGTACCTCAGGTAAATGGCGAACGCCTGTGGCAAAGCCTGCTCGACATGGCCCGGTTCGGCGCCATCCCGAAAGACGGCGTCACCCGCCTGGCGTTGAGCGAAGAAGACCGTCAGGCACGCGACCAATTGCGTGACTGGGCGAAGGAAGCCGGTTGCAGCGTGCGGGTTGATCGCATGGGCAATATGTTTCTGCGCCGTGAGGGGACTCGCCCGGAGTTGGCACCGGTGATCACCGGTTCTCACGTTGACTCCCAACCCAACGGCGGCCGTTTCGACGGGATTTATGGCGTGCTGGCCGGTCTGGAAGTGATCCGCACCCTTAACGATCGCCAGATCGCCACCGAGCGAGCGATGGAAGTGGTCAACTGGACCAACGAGGAAGGCGCACGTTTCGCCCCGGCGATGATTTCCTCCGGGGTGTTTGCCGGAGTGTTCGACCTGGCTTACGGCCTGTCGCGCAGCGATGCACAAGGCATCAGTCTCGGTGAGGCGTTGCAGCACATTGGCTACGCCGGGGAACACCCGGTGGGTGGCATGCCGATCCACGCCGCCTTTGAGCTGCATATTGAGCAAGGCCCGATCCTCGAGGCGGAAAACATTGAGATTGGCGTAGTGACTACCGCACAAGGTCAACGCTGGTATGAACTGGAAATCACCGGTTTTAGCGCCCATGCCGGCACAACGCCGATGGATCGCCGTCGTGACGCCCTGCTCGGTTTCGCCACTCTGGTTATGGCAGTCAATACCATCGGCAAGAATTTCATGCCGGACGCACGAGCCACCGTGGGTATGGCTCAAATTACGCCCAATTCACGCAACGTGGTCCCAGGCAAAGTGTTCTTCAGCATTGAGTTCCGTCACCCGCAAGAGGTGGTGCTGGAACAGATGGAACAACAGCTGTTGGCGGCGGTGGCCGAGGTCGGCACCCAGGGGCTGAGCGCCAGTGCCGAGCGCATCTTCCAGTATCAACCCATACGCTTTGATCAGGGCTGTATCGACAGTGTCCGCCAGGCAGCACTGGCGCTGGGCTATTCGCACCGCGATATGGTTTCCGGTGCCGGGCACGACGCCTGCTACCTGAGTCGGGTGGCACCCACGGCGATGATTTTCATTCCCTGCGTGGAGGGTATCAGCCACAACGAACTGGAAAATATCTCGCCTGCGTGGGCGACCGCCGGGGCCAACGTGTTGCTTAACGCGTTGCTGGCGCAAACCCGCGCCTGATCCCGCAGCCCCGGTGTATCGGCCGGGGCCTGGAAAAAAATATTCAACAAACTGGTTGAATATTAGCCCACCTGTTCTATATTCAACCATATGGTTAAATTATCTTCCTCACAGCTGGACGCCATTTTTCGTGCACTTTCCGACCCGACGCGGCGCGCGATACTGCGTACCCTGGCCGGTGGTGAGCACAGCATTGGTGAACTGGCTGCGCCGCTGCAAATGTCATTTGCCGGCGCTTCCAAGCATATCAAGGCACTGGAGCTTGCTGGGCTGGTGCAGCGTACCGTGCAAGGAAGAAACCATATCTGCCGGCTTGAACCCGAGCCAATGGCACAGGCCATGCAATGGCTGAAAACCTACGAGCATTTCTGGACAGAGCGGCTGGACGCGTTGGAAATAGCGCTGCTGCAGCCCGAACCGCATCCTCCCAAGGAGTGAACTATGAACGACTACGGCATGATTATTGAAACCGGCACGCTGCGCATTCAGCGGCTGCTGCCCGGCCCGATCGAACGGGTCTGGGCCTATCTGACGGAATCCGACAAACGCGCCACCTGGCTGGCCGCCGGCGACATGAAGCTGGAGAACGGTGCCCAGGTTGAGCTGGTGTTTCGCAATTCCGATCTGACCGGCGAGCATGAAGCCACACCGGCCAAATATAAAAACCTTGGCTGCAGCGTCAGCAATATCGGACATATCACCTGCCTGTTCCCGCCGCGGCTGCTGAGTTTTACCTGGGCAGAACAGGGGCAGAACCGTCCTTCCGAGGTGACCTTCGAGCTGACCGAACAGGGTAACGCCGTACTGCTGACGGTCACCCACCGTCGCCTGGCCAACCGTGACGAAATGCTCAGCGTGGCCGGTGGCTGGCACACCCATCTGGATATCCTGGTCGATCGCCTGCACGATCGTCAGCCACAGCCGTTCTGGAGCACCCACGCCAAGCTGGAGGAAGAGTACCGGGCCAGACTGTAATCAGCCCTCATCCCGGCGTCTGAAGGCCAGATAGCCGGTCACCAGCGTAAAGCCACCGACCAGCAACACCAACAGGATAAAACCGTGGTGATTGCTGGCCAGTGGGATCCCGCCCACGTTCATCCCGAAGAAACCGGCAACGATATTGATCGGCAGCGCCAGGACGGTGATCACCGTCAGGGTGTACAGCGTGCGGTTGTTCTGCTCCATCTGCTTGGCGCCGATCTCCTCTTGTAACAGACGAATGCGCTCGGTCAGGCTGGCAAGGTCGTTCAACACCACGGTGAACTCTTCAGTGAACTGGCGCAGATCCTGAACGACGTCGCGGCTCAACCAGGTCGGCGGGCGATTCAACAGGCGAAACAGTGCCGCCGGTTCCGGTGCCAGCAGGCGTTGAAAGCGCAACAACATACGCCGCATGCGCCCCAGTTCGGTACGGTTACGCTTCACATGGCTGCTCAACAGGCGATCTTCAATGGTGTCGACATACTGGTTGGCCTGCCGCACTACCTGCTCCAGAACTTCTTCCTGTTCTTCCAGCAAATGTGCCAGCAACTCGGTAGACGACGCCAGTTGCAACGGCCCCAGCCGCCCCAACAGCCGTTCAATCAAACGCAGCGGCTTGTGCCGTGCCGTGACCACCAACCCGCTGCGACAATATAGCCACAGCGTCGCGATCTCCGGGCTGTTCTCTTTGGGATGAAAAATCACGTCGTTGAGAACGGCGAACAGGTCATCTCCCTGACGCTCAATGCGGGTGGTATGGGAACCGTGGCGGATCTCGTCGAAGAAAAAGTCGGAAATTGCAAAGTGGTTTTTCAGCCATTTTTCCGCGGCCGCATGGTTCAAATTGAGATGCAACCAGATAAAACCCTCACCCGGCAACAGCGCCTGACAGGCCTGGCAAGCCTGCTGCGAAGACACCCGCTGCGGCGGCTCGGCCGTACGGAACACGTGGCCGTAAATCAGCCCGGTAACCTCATCATCAAAATCAAGTTTGTGTAATTTTTCCGCAACCGTTTGAGCCATAAACCTTTATCCTGAATAACCACACCCATTAATTAATCGGCTTCCGCCTTTATATCAACCTTTAAATGCCAATGTTAATTATTTTCACTTTTCCCGATGATTAATATTAGCGTCATAAAAAAGTCACATTATTTCCCAATACTTTGATGGCAACAGCGTACCGCAGCGTCAGTATTCTAATGAAGTCTATCGGGAAGGTCCTTTATGAGCGATAACAGCGCCGTTCAGGCGGGTGTGCCATCCGCGTCCAGTCTGCCAAAGATCTACCAAAAGAACAGTCGACTCACTGTTCTTTTTTTTGTTTTTTTATTAGTTCTGGGGATAGCTTTTGCCGGAGTGAATTTATTTAACGACGTCAGCGATGCCGGTGCGGTATATACCAGTTATCTGCCGTTCCTGTTATTGGGGTTAGCGTTATTGATTGCGTTGGGCTTTGAATTTGTTAATGGTTTTCACGATACCGCCAATGCGGTGGCCACCGTTATTTATACCCATTCATTGTCGCCGATGGTGGCCGTAGTCTGGTCAGGGTTCTTTAACTTTCTCGGCGTATTGCTCTCCAGCGGCGTGGTCGCATTCGGTATCATTTCGCTGCTGCCCGTCGAGTTGATCTTACAGGCCGGCACCGGCAACGGTTTCGCCATGGTCTACGCCCTGCTGTTTTCGGCGATTATCTGGAACCTCGGCACCTGGTGGCTCGGGTTGCCTGCGTCGTCGTCTCATACTCTGATTGGATCAATCATCGGCGTTGGCGTGGCCAATGCCCTGATCCACGGGCGCACCGGCACCAGCGGTGTCGACTGGGGCCAGGCGATTAAGGTGGGTTACGCACTGCTGCTTTCACCGGTGATCGGCTTTGTGTTTGCCGCCCTGCTGTTACTGGCGCTGAAAGTCTTTGTCAAAAATCGCCAGTTGTATACCGCCCCCAAGAATGACTCGCCGCCGCCGCTGTGGATCCGCGGTTTGCTGATCCTCACCTGTACCGGAGTTTCCTTTGCCCATGGCTCCAACGACGGACAAAAAGGCATGGGGCTGATCATGCTGATCCTGGTCGGCACCATGCCCATCGCCTACGCGCTCAACCGTTCAATGCCGCCAGAACAAATCCCACGTGTAGCGGCGTTGGCGGAAGTCACCAAAAACCAATTGCTAAGCCAGTTCCCGGCGGTCAGCCAGGCACAGCCCCGTGAGGTGCTGACCGGGTATGTACGCACCAATGAACTGACGCCAGAAGTGGTGCCCGCGCTGGCGCAACTGACCGGTGCCATCGGTGACCAGGTTCGTCAGTACGGTTCGGTCGATAAAATCCCCGCGCAGGCGGTTTCCAACACCCGTAACGATATGTATCTGGCATCGGAAGTCATTAAACACCTGAAGTCTGAAAAACAGCTGCAAATATCCGCTGACTCGCAGCGCAATCTGGATGCCCTGAAAAGCGATCTGGACAGCGCCACCCGCTTTATCCCGTTCTGGGTCAAGGTGGTGGTGGCGATTGCTCTCGGGCTGGGCACCATGGTCGGTTGGCGGCGCATCGTGGTCACCGTCGGTGAGAAGATCGGCAAAAGTCACCTGACCTATGCCCAGGGCGCCAGCGCCGAACTGGTGGCAATGACCACTATTGGCGCCGCGGACATCTTCGGATTACCGGTCTCCACCACTCACGTTCTGTCATCCGGTATCGCCGGCACCATGGCGGCCAACCGCTCCGGTCTGCAAATGTCTACCCTGCGTAATCTGCTGATGGCCTGGGTATTGACGCTGCCGGCCTCGGTGCTGCTTTCCACCGGGCTGTACTGGATCTTCAACCATTTCTAAAACCGGGCTAACACGGAGAATTAATTATGGCTATGCATGAATTTGACCGCGACGAGAGTTTCAATCAGCGTCTGTTGCAGGAGTTCTACGACAGTTACGACGAAGAGCTGGAGATGGAACTGGACGACCTGCGCTTTGACGACAGCGAAGTGGACAGCGACCAGAAGAAAGCCTGGCGCAAACAGTATTTCCGCGAGCTACTGCGGCTGCAGGGTGAGCTGGTCAAACTACAGGACTGGGTGATGCGCACCGGCCACCGGCTGGTGATCATTTTTGAAGGTCGTGACGCCGCCGGCAAAGGTGGCGTGATCAAACGTATCACTCAACGCCTGAACCCACGCACCTGCCGCGTGGCCGCGTTGCCGGCACCGAACGATCGCGAACGCACCCAGTGGTATTTTCAACGCTTTATCGCCCACCTGCCGGCGGCGGGTGAAATGGTGCTGTTCGATCGCAGCTGGTACAACCGCGCCGGGGTGGAAAAAGTGATGGGCTTTTGCAATGACGAGGAATATGAAGAGTTTTTCCGTAGCGTGCCTGAGTTCGAGAAAATGCTGACGCGCAGCGGCATTCAAATCGTCAAATACTGGTTCTCGATCACCGACGATGAGCAGGAGCTGCGTTTTCTCAGCCGCATCCACGATCCGTTAAAGCAATGGAAGCTCAGCCCGATGGATTTGGAGAGCCGCCGCCGCTGGGAAGACTACACGGAAGCCAAGGAAATCATGTTAGCGCGCACTAACATTCCGGAAGCGCCATGGTGGGTGGTTCAGGGGGTCGACAAGAAAAAGGCGCGTTTGAACTGCATCAGCCATCTGCTGGAACAGCTGCCCTATGAAGAGGCGGAAGGCAATGTGATCACCCTGCCACCGCGCAAACGCAGCCCGGATTACAACCGCCATCCGGTGCCAGACACCATGGTAGTACCTGAAGTGTATTGATTTACCCAGGGAGGCGGAACACCGCTTCCCTGCCTTTTGCCCGCAATAACGTCACCGCTGGATTCTCATCCCGTTACAACGCCACCCTATTTTCTCCACATTTGCTGTGCAGACTCTTGCTGATATTCATTCACCTGTCAGGACACAGTCACGGTCGCCATGTCTTTATTTAATGCCCTTATTCGTCGCCTCCACCCCCGTCGCTTCGGCGCCATTCTGGTTCTCTTTCTGTTGTTGGTTACGTCTGCCGCGCAGGCCACTGCACCGCTGGCGCTGCACTCGACATCGGTGTTGGTAGTCAATCAACGCACCGGCAAAACGCTGTATCAGAAACAGGCCAATCGCGTGCAACCCATCGCCTCGCTAACCAAGCTGATGACCGCCATGGTCGCTCTGGACAGCAAACGCCCATTGGGCAACAGGATGCAGGTCACCCCCGCCGACCGGGATTTACTGAAAAAAACTCACTCACGTCTGACCATCGGTTCCACCCTTAGCCGTCGCGATATGCTGCACATCGCACTGATGTCGTCGGAGAATCGCGCCGCGTCGGCACTGAGCCGCAACTATCCCGGTGGTCGCAAAGCCTTTGTGGCGAAAATGAATCAGAAAGCGCGGGCTATCGGCATGAAACATGCGCGCTTCTACGATCCGACCGGGCTGACACCACGCAACGTCGCCAGTGCCAATGACCTGCTGAAAATGGTTAACCACGCCTACCGCTATCAGACCATCCGTCGTTTCAGTACCGACAAACAGCAAATCGTGCGTCCTGGCCGCGGTCAATTGGTCTACCGTAGCTCCAACGGTCTGATCAATAATCCCGCCTGGAAAATCCAGTTGCAAAAAACCGGTTTCACCGACGAAGCCGGCCACTGTCTGGTGATGCGTACCCTGATCAACGGGCAACCGGTGGTGATGATCCTGCTCGGATCAAAGCAGCGTTATGGCCACTATAAAGACGCCATTCGCCTGAAGGCCTGGCTGGAATCCTGATCTGATTCGGGCGCGTCAATCACGCGCCCGTTTACCATTCTGAGCATATCTAAATCCGTTTTTTATCAATGGAATATCCTATCCAAAATCAGTATTAAGCCTGTTGGATTGGGCATGCTATTTGTCATGGATAATTGATGATAAAGGAGCAGGAAAATGGCTTATGCCCTGAGCGTGTTGGAAAAAAGTCCGATTGCCGAAGGAGAAACTGCCGCCCAGGCGCTGACGCGTACGCTGCATTTGGCGCAGCAGGCGGAAATTTGGGGCTATCGTCGTTTCTGGCTGGCCGAGCATCACAATACCGTGCAGTTGGCTTGCCCTTCGCCCGAAGTGTTGATCGCCTATTTGCTCGGACAAACCTCCCGTATTCGCATAGGCTCTGGTGGCGTCATGCTGCAACACTACAGTGCTTACAAGGTGGCGGAAAACTTCAATCTGCTGGCGACCCTGGCACCGGGTCGGGTCGATCTGGGGGTGGGCAAAGCGCCCGGCGGGCTACCGCTCTCCACCCAGGCACTGCAGGCCGCCCACGATCAACAGAATAAGCCGGACTTCCCGCAACAGCTGGCTCAGCTCAGTGCCTACCTGAATGATGACGCGCAACCCGGCCTGAGTGCCACACCGCAACCAGTCCAGCCCGCACAGCGCTTCCTGCTGGGGGCCAGCAGCGAAAGTGCCCAACTGGCTGCCGAACACGGCTGGGCCTTTGTGTTTGCCGCACAGCTCAATGGCAATCCGGACGATATTCAGCGCGCGTTGGCACATTACGCTGAGCAGAGCGGTGGACGTAAAGCTCTGCTGGCGGTCGCAGTGATCGTCGCCGATACGACCGAACAGGCCCAGGCTTTGGCGGCCGGGATCCAGCAATACCGGGTGCATGTGGCCGGAGGACAAAGCGTGACGGTCGGCAGCCTGGAGCAGGCAGAGAGTTATGTTCAGCAGGCCGGGGCTACCGATTACCGCATCGAACCACGTGAAAGCCATATTTTGCTTGGTACCGCGCAGCAGGTGCGCAGTCAGTTAGACCAATTACACCGGCAATATGGCGTGGAAGAGTTTGTGATCGATACGCCGATCAGCGCTCCCGCTGCCCGCCTGGCCTCTTTGCAACTGCTGGCGCAGGCCTGATCAGTTCACTACCGCGCCCGAGCCTATAGCGACCGCCAGATCCTGCGCCAGTGTCTCCAACTGTGCCGGGATCAGGTTAGCCAGACTGACACGGATCGCCGGGCCGCTTTTCAGGCGGAACGGCTCGCCGCCCTGCACCAGCCAGCCGCGCTGTGCCATGATTTGGCCGGCGGCGGCTTCCGAACGCACCGGCAGCCAGATATGTACCCCTTCCCCCGCTGGCAATGGCGCACCGGTCAACGCCTGCAACCGTTCCGCCAACGCATCGCGCCGCTGTTGATAAGCTTGCTGCGCGCGAACCAGCAAACCCTCACGCTGCGCCTGCGTCCATAATTTGACGGCAATTTGCTGCAGGATATGACTGACCCAGCGTTCACGAATGTATTGATCGGCACGCATCGCCTGTAGCAATTGCGGCTTGCCGCAGGCCAGCGCAATACGTAGATCCGGGCTGAGGAATTTACTCAGCGACAGCACATACAGGCCATTGTCGGCAGTACAGGGCAAATGCAGCGGTTGTTGCGACAGCGGCCCCCAGAAGTCATCGACGATCGCCAGACAGCCCGGGTTTTGCGCCAGAAACTCACGCCAGTGATTGGCGCGGGCTGCGCTAAGCGACATGCCGGTTGGGTTCTGCGCACGCGGTGTCAGGATCACTGCGCAACCCTGCGGGCCGGCGTCTTTCTCCGGCAATCGGCACCCTTGCTCATCCACCAGCAACGGCAAGGGTTTGAGACGAAGATGCCGCAGCAGCGTCAGTAACGGCGGCCAGCAGGGATCTTCCACCCACACCGACGCCCCCGGTGCCGCATGGCTGCGCAACGCCTTTTCGATGGCGTCCAGCGCACCCGAAAACACCGCTGTCTCACCCAGAACCGCACCCTGTTGGCTCAACCAGTCACCGGCAAGCTGACACAAAGCCGGTAAATCACCGCTAACGTCATAGCCATTCTGCTGCGGGAAGATGTCATCCACACTCATTGACAGTGCCGGTAGCAAAGCCCCATCCAGGTTGCCGCTGGCCAAATCACGCATGCCCTCGGGCACTTGACGGATATGGCGCGCCGCCATCAGGGGTTGCTCAAGCACCTGCGTACCGGCACGCCCGCGGGTGGCGACCAAACCGGCATCCCGCAGCTTGGCATACGCACTGGCGACGGTATTGGGATTCACCCTCAGTTGGCCCGCCAGTTGACGCACCGGTGGCAACAGGTCACCCGGCTGCAAATCCCCCTGTTTGATCTGCGTGCTGATCTGCTCAGCAATCTGGACAGCGCTGCCGCCTTTTGCATACAATGAACCCATACATAAGACCTTTTTGTATTAGTTCAAAATAGATTACCTGTTTCGAATGGAAAAGTTAAGGGGTAAAAATGGAAAAACATTACGTGCTCGATATTCAACACGGCGGAAAAGCGTTTGCCCGTTTGCAAATGTTCACCCCCTGGGCTGCCGACCAACTGCAGCAGGCTCAGGCGCTGTTCCCTGCCGAGCAGGGCTACCAATTGCACATCAGCCAGGTCAAAGAGCGTCGGATAGTTTATCAAAGCGGCATCAACGGCATCACCATCCTTGGCGATACGCTGGAACTGGAAGCTTATCCCCACAGCACAGAGGTACAGCAATGAAAAAAGTTGTCGCTATCAGGCATGTGAATTTTGAAAACCTCGGTATTCTGGGTTCACTGCTTTCACTGCGGGGCTATCAGATTGATTACTACGATGCCGGCCGTGACGATATCCGGGCCATCGATAATGAGGAGACCGACCTGCTGGTGGTGCTCGGCGGACCAATCAGCGCTGCGCAGCATTTTGCCGGCCAGCAGCATTACCCGTTTCTCAACGACGAATTAGCACTGGTGACACAACGACTCCAGCAAAAACGGCCTACGCTAGGCATCTGTCTTGGCGCACAGGTGATGGCTCAGGCTTTGGGTGCCGATGTTATTTCGCTGGGTGTCAAAGAGATCGGTTTCGAACCCTTGACGTTGGCAGCGCATGAAGACTCCGTGTTGGCGCCCCTGGGGACAACGCCGGTACTGCATTGGCACGGCGATATGTTTATGATCCCAGAGGGCGCGACCTGCCTGGCCGGTACCGAAGTGTGCCCTAATCAGGCATTTGAATATCAGGATTTCGCGCTTGGGCTACAGTTCCATCTGGAAGCCGATCATCACGATCTGGAACGCTGGCTGGTTGGCCATTCCTGCGAGCTGGAGTTGGCCGGTATCCTGCCGCAGCGCCTGCGTCAACAGGCCGCTCGCTACGGCACAGAATTAGAACAGCGCGCCCGCCAGGTATTTGCGCGGTGGCTGGATAAAATCGAACCAAGGAAGTTATAGATGCAGCAAGTTTCTCAATTACAGCCACCGCAGATTGATGTGATCAGCATTCAATCGCAGGTGGTTTACGGCAGCGTCGGCAATGGTATCGCCTATCGCACCCTGTTGAAAAAGGGGCTGGAAGTGCTACAGGTACCCAGCGTCCTGTTCGGTTGCCCGCCCTATTACGGCGCCCCCAGCGGCGGTGTGATCCCTGCCGAGTGGTTCAGCGGCTTTCTGGAAGATTTACTGACTCGCGGCGTGATGAAACGCACCCGGGCGGTGATCATCGGTTATCTGGGCGATGTCGGCCAGTGCCACATGCTGGACAGCTGGCTGCGACGCGTACGTGCTATCAACCCGCAAATAAAAATCTATATCGATCCGGTAATGGGCGATTACGGCGAAGGCGTGTATGTGGATAAGCGCATCGTCAGTTGCTATCGCTCCCCCTTCCTGCAGTTGGCCAATGGTCTGACCCCTAACGGTTTCGAACTGGAGCAGCTGTGCGGGCACCCACTGACCAGCCTGGAACAAACACAGCATGCCGCACAGGCATTATTGAATGACACCACCGAGTGGGTCCTGGTGACCAGTGCACCTGGCGTGGCAGAAAACGACGATCAGGTTGGGCTACTGCTGGTCAGTCGCAGTCAGGTGCAAAGCTATACCCATCCTAAAATTCAATCGAAGGTTAAAGGCACCGGGGACATGTTTGCCGCGTTGCTGGTCAGCCACCTGCTGCACGGTGAAAGCCTCAATGACGCGATTGTCTCGGCTAGCGGCGAGGTCTGCGATGTGCTGACTGAAGCGGAGCATTTCGGTTGGGAGGAAATTGGCAGCCTGCGTGCCTTGAAATAGGCCGGGATGATGGGGCAGCCTGCTGCCCCTCTGGTGACTATTTAACGTTTTTTCTTTTTATTAAAATCCAATTCGAAAGCAAACACCGCGCTCTGAATTTTTCTTTCCATCGCCAGGCCCAGTTTCATAAAGCGGCACGACAGACGCGAGAAACGCACCAGTTGGTCGTCGTCATCCAGTTCCTGGTCTTCGTTGATCACCACCAGTTCCATATTAACCTTGAAACTGCCGTAGCTGCCAAAATCCAACAACGCCTTTTTGAACTGGAATCCAGGCTGAAGGTTTTCCGGCAGCGGACCGTCAACGCGCAAACCAACACCCCCCGCAGAAAGATCGTGGATCCTCAACTGATACTCGCTACCGTCGGCGTATTCGCCGCTGCAGAGAAACTCACGCCAGTGGGGGGTTGTCACGCGAAACTGACGGCGGCGCTGGATGTACACCAGTTCCTTTGGCAGGCGGGTTGAACAGGCATTAACGCCCTGATGGTTGGTAAATTCAGCCTGGCCTACGGAGAATTCGATCTTTGCGTCATGGCTTTCAATCACAATGGTACATTCACCGTCGACCGTCGTGTCCGCCTCATCGCCGCTGAACACAATATTATCCGGCCCGACGCTCAACAGCAGACTTTGAAACTGCTGTTGGTCATTGACAACCTTCAGTGGCGTGCGCTGTTTACAAATCTCACGCAGTATCGCCAGTACCTCAAAACGCTCCTGCTTGATAAACAATCCGTTATCATTCTGCTCCACTCGTCGCTCCTGACTCTTCCCAATGACGCTTTACACGTTCCTTACAGTTATCATCACTGGGAATATTCCTAAAGTCAAATTTGCCAACGATGCCAGGCCTGTGGCAGCAGTCTGGCGAAGCGTTCCGCCCAGGCTTGCTGACCCTGTTGATCGGCGATCAAATCCTGGCGGATCTCAATGCCAACGTAGGGAAGCTCCCGCCGCTCGGCGTGCACCGGCAGGGTGTAATCCGTTGCATCGGTCATGGCGTAAGGCTCGTTAACGCCGACCTGTAAATCCCCTTCCTCCCGCAGCAGCTCTGCCAGCAGCAATGCAAACTCCGGCTGGCGGTTAAACAGCAGCCCCACCTGCCACGGCCGCTCGTTGCCTTTGAATACCGGGGTGAAACTGTGCATGGCGATAATCGCCGTCGGCAGCCCGTTGCGCTGGCGTTGATCCAGATTGTCGGTTATCGCCTGGTGATAAGGCCTAAAAATCTCATGCTCGCGCGCCTGCGCATGTCTGGCATCAATACCGACATTCCCGGGGATCGGGGTCAATTCTGACAGTGACGGGATCGAACTGGCGATGCCGGGCGTGCGGTTACAGTCAATGACCAAACGTGAGTAACGCTGATGAATCAGCGTAGTGTCCAACTGACGGCTGAGATGGCGCGAAACGTTTAATGCGCCGATGTCTCAACCAATGTGACGGTCGATTTCACCGGGTGGCAGACCCAAATTGCCCAACTGCTGCGGTATCGCCTGACCGGCGTGATCGCACAGCAATAAAAAGGGCGCGACGCCCCTGGGCGTTTCAATCGCCACGGCGGCGGGATCTTCGGCGGATAATAAAGACGAGACAAACGACTGTGGCATGCAAGACTCCGGCGGAGGAACAAAGCCTTATCTTAGGCTAAATCCCACCGCCGACGCCAAGCTTCGGGTTAGATCAAAAATGCATGAATGAGAAGTCGATCATTCTATGCAGGCATCCTGCGGCTGGTGCACCGCAATATACCGTTGGAACCGTGCGGGTTTAAGCCGGGTGAGATCAACCAGCACCAAGCCGTCAATGCAGTTATTGAAGGCCGGATCGGTGCCGAAATCAATAAACTGCACCCCGCCCGGCTCACACAGCTCGGTATATTGTTTATACAGCGTCGGGATCGAGCAGCCGATGTTGCTCAACAGGCTTTTCAGCCGAACCAGATCTTCCTGATAGTTATCGCCGGCAAACTGCGCCAACACCTGCGGCAGCGAGGCCGGATAAGGCTGGCGCGACTGCGCCAACGCATGATTTGGCGAGAAATACAGCCGGTAGAAGGCAATCAACAGGTCACGCGCCGTCACCGGCATACCGCCGGAAATGGAAACCGGACCAAACAGATAGCGATACTGCGGGTATTTTGCCAGATATGCGCCAATGCCTAACCACAGATAGTCCAGCCCACGCTTGCCCCAGTAAGCCGGTTGAATAAAACTGCGTCCCAGTTCGATACCCTGCGCCAGGATCGGGGCCATCTCGCGGTCATAATGGAACAGGCTGTTACTGTAGATACTTTCCAGCCCCTTGCGCTCCAACTGCTCGGCGGTAGGAATAAAACGATAGGCACCGACAATTTCCAGTTCCTCGGCATCCCACAGTACCAGGTGGTAATAGTCGTCGTCATAGCTGTCCAAATCACGACGGCGGCCAGATCCTTCACCCACCGCACGGAAGGCAATCTCACGCAGGCGACCGAGTTCACGCAGGATAGGCGCACGCGCCTCGCCCTGACGGCGATACAGGAAGATAATTTTACCGTCCGGAGTGACCCCAAGACGTTCACAGTTTGCCAGCGCCTTTTTCAGTTCCAATCGGTCCTCTGGCAGAGCGATAGGCGATTCACTGGCGAACAGCCCTTCCTTACCCTGGCCCAGACGATAAACATGGCGACGGAAGCGTTCGGCCAGATCTTTGGCGCTGGTATGGCCGTCATGCCAGTTAGTAAAGGGAATACGGCCACCCACGCGGATTTTGATGCGTCCGCCCTGCTGCTGGAACATTTCGCGTACCAGCAATAACGTAGAAAGCGGTCGGTAAACCAGCGAGGTGAAATAGAACAGGTTGCTGTTACGCGCACTTATGTGGATCGGCACAATCGGCGCTCGCGCCTTGGCCGCCAGACGTAAAAATCCGGTATGCCAGTGGCCGTCACGAATGCCTTTCGGGCTCATGCGTGACACCTCCCCGGCGGGGAACAGGATCAGCGCGCCCTGCTTATCCAACTGTGCCTGCATGCCTTCAATTTGCTTGCGGTTGGTCTTGTTGCCCACGTTGTCCACCGGTACAAACAGGTTGCGCAGCGGTTCTATGTAGGTCAACAGTTGGCTGGCGACCACTTTGACATCCGGTCTTACCGCCGCCACCGCACGCAGCAGCACCAGGCCGTCCAGCGAACCGATCGGGTGGTTAGCCACCAGCACCACCGGCCCCTGGCTCGGGATGTTTTCCAAATCGCCATCGACCAATTCACAGCTGAGGTTGAAGTAGTCCACCACTTGCTCGATCAGATCCAGCCCCTTCAGGTGCGGATAATCGGCGGCAAACTGTTTGAATTCTTTTTCGAAGAGTAAAGTTCTCAGCAGGCTACGCTGCCAGGCAGGGGTCTTGCGGTGTGGAAATGCATCATGCAACAGAGAGTCCAAGCTAAACATCGCGTTATCTCCTGGCTTAGTCGCTGCAAACTTAAGCCAGCGCCATGACCCTAACATGTCAGTAACATGACAAAAAAATGAATCCCTCAGCTATCAGTTATAGCAAATTATTGAAAAATTGGTGGCGAAGGGACCCCCATCGCCACGCCGCCGCATTTTATGCCGCCGAAGTTAAGGCTTCGATGCGCTGATTCACCACTTCACGTAACCGCAGAAGCGGCTCCGCCTGATGGGGATAGCGTTTAAAAGTGATGTGCATCCCCAGTTGTTGTTCAATCAAAGCTTCTACCGTCGCACGATCGGTCAGGCTTTCCAGCAGTTGCAGGGCTCGCATGTCCTGCAGGCCCTGATGCAGTACCCGTAAACGCAGTGACTCCACCGGCGTCAGATTTTCTCCGGGATAAACCACAAAGGCATCCCCTGAGGGGAACGCATTGCGGCAATCCGTCACCGCGTAGGGATTGAGCTTCTCCCGCGAATGCCCGCTGTTATAGAAATTGAAGCCCCAATGCAGAAAACCGGCGATGTTGTACCGGTAAAGCTGGATACCCAAAATGCGGTTGCGCGCCGAGGGCTGGGCAAAGAAACGGTTGGCCACCTCGGTTTTTTGCACGCAGCAATAATAAGCCCACAGGCCAGGTACCCGGTTTTCGATAAAAGGTTCGATATGGTCGGTGGCGGCCACCGGCGTTTCCACCAGCCCCTGTTGGTAAAAAGCATAATCTGACAAGGCATCAAAAGTATGGAACCCGGCCAATAGCGGCTGCAAGGTAGCGCTGGCAGCTTGGTAAACAGCGATATTTTCCAGCGTCGGCTCATCCGAGATGTGAAACCACACCCGTTGTTGTAACTGCCGCTCGCGGAACCAGCCGGTCAGTGCCGGCAACAAGGCTTGCAGGAACTGTTGATACTCTTCGGCATGGGCATCGGTATGCCAGCCGAACAGCGGGCTAAGCGTGCCGTCTGTCTCCACCATGATTTTTGGCGCATGGGCGGCCCCCCACTGGGTAAACAACGGGGCAATTTCAAAGTGTTCAATGCCCTCCTCCTGCGCCATATCCACCCATTGGGCCAGACGCTGGAAATCAAACCGGTAGCCCTGCGCAGACCGCTGCACACCCACCAGTTGCACCGTGGTACGCTCACCGCCGACGGCAGTATCCAGCGGTGGCGTGAAGATCGGCGTCAACAGCATATTTACCCCACTGTTAACCGCGGTACGGACAAAGTTGCGCGTCGCCAGCCAGTATTCGGGGCTGAATACCGCAAAATGGTAATAATCTGCCAGGCAATCGGAATGCAGCCATTCGGTGTGCAACAGGGTTTGCGGTGGCAGTGCGGCCGCCACGATATGCAGCGTCAACTCAGCACTGGCCAGTACGTCCTCGCTGGCCACATCAAACAACGTCAGTGTCAGGGGATAATCGCCGCCCGCCACCGGTATCGTCGGTGGGGTTAAGGTCAACCACAGGCTGCCGTAATAATTGCAGGCGGCAAAGAAACGCCGATCGACCAGCGGTACCAGCGGATCGGGAAATAACCCTGGTTCGGTACGCAGATAGTTTTCATCGGTCTCGGCATAACAGGGAAAGTGGCTGGGTACCAACTGCACCTGACGCACGCTGATATACTCCGACAATGGTCCCTCAATACGGTAGCCTAATTCACGTCGCGTTTCGTTATCGGCCCGCTGCAGGTAATAAACCCCCTGCCAACACATCATTTCGTTATTCAGCCCGCTGAGTTTATTTATCTGTGTGATCTGCGGAGCATTATGGCTGTGAAATATTTTTTCCAGGCAATGAGTAAAGGTCAATGAAAGACGCATAACAGTAATCTCGCTTTAATTAGAAAATACCGAGGGGCGATTTTCAGGCTAAACCCTTTTATCGATTCAAACAATAGCCCTCTTTCAAAAACCGACTGCAAGAGGCTTCGAATGAAGTCATATACGATTTTTTTGTTTATTTGCATCACAAAAATGAAAGATAACCCGGCATGCACAATAAAAATGTTTTTAATCCCCATTATGGTGCAAGGGTTATCACTTATTCCTATGACGCCAGCAGCCCATAATTGCTGCGCGGCAGGGCTAAAACCGGCCGGAAAGGTTAACGAATTGTGAACAAATAACGCTTTCGGTTTAGCCTGCAACCCTTTCGGTTTTAACAACAACGAAACATTAACGCCCCATTTTTGGGCAGATCGGGGTGTATTGACACATTGAAAGTTAAGGGATAGAAAGAATTCACATTACGAAAATATTGATTCGTCGTTCACCAAGGGGAAAGCAATGTCACCGATAAAAAATACCGGTCGTCTTCTGGCACACTCTGCCATTGCGGCTGCATTATTATTGCCAACCATGTTATATGCCGCCGATCAAATAACTTTGCGCTACGCCGTATGGGACAGAAACCAATTACCTGCCGAGCAAGAGATTGCCAAGCGATTTGAAAAAGAAAACCCTAATATTAAAATCGCTATAGAATTAACCCCCTCGGCGCAGTACTTTGTCAAATTAGATTCCGCTGCTGCCGGTGGCGTCGCACCAGATATATTCTGGATAAACATGCCTTATTTTGTGCAATACGCCAAGAATGGCATCATGCAACCCTTAACACCCTATATTACCGGCAGCAGCGTGCAATTGAATAATATCGTCGCCAGTTCGGTTAAAGCCTATCAGTATGACGGCCAGCAGATGGCCATTCCCCGCGATGTTGACTCGATCGCGGTGTGGTACAACAAAAAACTGTTCGATCAGGCCGGTGTCAGCTACCCCACCAACGACTGGAGCTGGGATGACCTGAAGAGCAAAGCGACCGCACTGAAAACCGGCTTGAAAGGCAGCGCCTTCCCACTGGTCATGGATCTGAGTATCGACGGCCAGGACAGCTATATGAACCTGCTGTTCCAGAACGGCAACCACATTGTGCCAAAAGACGGCCAGCCGACCGACATTGCCAACGACAAGTCGATCTGGGTCTATCAACAGCTGCAATCCATGATGAAAGACGGATTGATGCCCAGCGCCCAACAGATGAGCGAAGTCAAAACCGAAAACATCTTCCAGTCCAACCGTGCGGCGATGGTGTATGCCGGTTCCTGGCTGGCGGCCCCCTTCGCCAACAATCCGCTGATTAACGATCATATTGGCGTGGTGATGATGCCGAAAATCGAGCGCCAGTCTGGCGTGGCGCACAGCCTGGCGTTTGCCATGTCCGCCAACAGCGCGCACAAGCAGGAAGCCTGGAAATACATTGAGTTTATGAGTTCCGAAGCCTCACAGACTGAGTTGGCGAAAGCGGTGATCCCGGCCAACAAACTGGCGGCCAAAGCCTGGGCGGCGGCGATCACCAAGGTCGATGTGACGCCTTACATTGAAACCCTCAACGTCACCGAAGCTTACCCAACTGCCGGGACCAACACGCCGAAATGGCAGAACATGTGGATCGCCAGCCTGAAGAAAATCTTTATGGGCGCGGAAGCCAAACCTGAAATGGACAAGTCGGTTAAGAAGATTGAACGCGTGATGGAGCAGTAATCACCCCGTGCCGGTGGCGCCTGCCCGAAGGCGCACCGGCCGCGGAATACCGCAGAGCAGTTACAGGTGAGGAAAGGCAACATGTCGCTGGCAGAAAGCTACGGTGCCCTAAAACAACAAAAAAGTACCCCACGACCGGCACTCAGCCGCCTGGAGCGTGCCGAGCGCTTCTGGGGCTGGGTGATGATCTTGCCGTTGCTGATTGGCTTGACGGTGTTTTACCTGGTCCCCTTTTTACAGAACATCTTTTACAGCTTTACCGACCTCAACCAGTTTATGCGCTGGAGCACCCTCAGCGTCGATAACTACGTCAATCTGTTTGAAGACGACGACTTTTACATCGCCGCCGCCAACACCTTGTTCTATGTGGTGGTGTGCGTGCCGATCAGCCTGAGCCTGTCACTGCTGCTGGCGATTGGCCTGAACCAGAACATCCGCGGCAAGGCGTTGTTACGCACCCTCTTGTTCCTGCCGGCGGTCACCATGCCTGCCGCAGTGGCAATGGTCTGGCAATGGCTGTTCAACAAGGACTTCGGCCTGATCAACCAGGCGACGGGCCTGCTGGGTATTTCGCCGGTGGCCTGGCTGTCCGATCCGGACGTGGTGCGCATCAGCGTTTCCATCATCATTATCTGGTCGTCGCTGGCACTGAAAATCATCATTTTGCTGGCCGGGTTGCAAAGCATTCCACGCCAACTGTATGAGGCCGCCGACATCGACGGTATCAGCACCCTGCGCCGCTTCTTCTGCATTACCCTGCCGATGATGGTGCCCACGCTGTTCTTCGTCTCGGTGATGAGTTTTATCGAGATCCTGCAAGTCTTTGACGTGGTGTTCCTGATGTTTGACCGCGCGTTGGTGGAAAGCGACGTGATGACCGTGACCAACCTGTTCTACAAATACGCCTTTTATCTGCAGGAGAAAGGTTACGCCTCCGCCATCACCGTGGTGCTGTTCGCCGTCACCCTGTTGATCACCCTGATTCAAATGGTGATTGGCAAACGCCTGAAAGTCAGCTGAGGAGCCATGACGATGAGCATAAGTAAAAAAACGCTGGTGTATCTGTTTATGGTTCTGGCGGCGCTGGCCTCGGTGGTGCCCTTTATCTGGATGCTGGTGACCTCGCTGAAAACTCAGGCCGAGAGTATCCAGATCCCACTGACACTGTTACCGGCGCGCCCGAGCCTGCAGGCCTATGGCAAGGTTATGCGCGAAATCCCCTTCACCGACTTCTATGTGAACTCGCTGCTGGCGACCTTTTTCACCGTCACGCTGCAGATGGTGATCGCCACCATGGCCGCCTACGGCTTCTCACGCCTGCACTTTCGCGGCCGTGATGCGGTATTCCTGGTGTGTATTTCGATCCTGATGGTGCCGGGTCAGGCCTTTCTGATCCCGCAGTTCCTGGTGGTACAGAAACTGGGGCTGGTAAACAGCATCACCGGGCTGGTGCTGCCGGGTATTTTCAGCATTTACGCTACCTTCCTGCTGCGCCAGTTCTTCCTGGCGGTGCCAAAAGAGATGGAGGAAGCGGCGCTGATCGACGGTTACAGCTACTTCGCTATCTTCTGGCGCATCATGCTGCCGCTGATCCGCCCCGGCATTATCGCCTGCATCATCATCAATGGCCTGTGGAGCTGGAACAACTTGATGTGGCCACTGATCGTCAACACCACCACCGAGAAACTGACGCTGCCGGTCGGGCTGGCGTCGCTGTCCAGCCGCGCCGGGGTGGAATACCCACTGCTGATGGCCGGTGCGCTGATGGCGGTGATCCCGATGCTGATGCTGTTCATTCTTTTCCAACGCTACTTCATCCAGGGCATCGCCAGCGCTGGGGTAAAAGGCTAACTGCGAACACAAGGTAAAAAACATGGCCGGTATACAGTTAAACAATGTGAAGAAGGTCTACCCCAACGGATTCAATGCGTTACAGGGTGTCGATCTGGACATTAAAGACGGCGAGTTTATGGTGTTTGTCGGGCCCTCCGGCTGCGCCAAATCCACCCTGCTGCGGATGATAGCCGGGCTGGAGAGCGTTAGTGAGGGTCAGATCATGATCCACGATCGCTGCGTCAACGACACCATGCCCAAAGATCGCGGCATCGCCATGGTGTTCCAGAACTACGCGCTGTATCCGCATATGACGGTCTACAAAAACATGGCGTTTGGCCTGATAGGCAAGGAAAGCAAGGCCGAGATCGACCGCCGGGTGCGTGATGCCGCCGAAAAGCTGGAGATCACTAATCTGCTACAACGTAAGCCGGGTCAGTTATCCGGCGGCCAGTGTCAGCGCGTGGCGGTCGGCCGTGCCATCGTGCGTAAACCCAAGGTGTTTTTGTTCGATGAGCCGTTGTCCAATCTGGATGCCAAGCTGCGGGTCACGATGCGCGTACAGCTGATCGAACTGCATAACCAACTGAAACAGGAAGGTGTCGCCGCCACCATGGTGTATGTCACCCACGATCAGGTAGAAGCGATGACCATGGGGGATCGCATCTGCGTGATGAACCGAGGGGCCATTATGCAGGTGGATAAGCCGATCAACCTTTACCACCAGCCCGCTAACCGCTTTGTCGCCGAGTTTATCGGCAGCCCTTCGATGAACCTGCACGATATGGCGATTACCCGCAGCGCGCAGGGCATCGGGCTGCGTATCGGCAATCAGCACCCTCTCGAACTGCCGGCGGTGCTGCAACAGCAGTTGGCAAATTACCCCCATGCGCGTGTGTGCCTCGGCATTCGCCCGGAGTGCCTGCGGCTGTGTGCACCCGGTAGCAGCAATTGCTTCCCGGCGAAGATTGTCACCATCGAACGGATGGGCAATGAAGAGTTACTGCACTGCGAACTGGCCGGGTTGCGCTTTGTGTTGCGCATGGCGTCACAGCCTGACTGGGAACCACGTCTGGGGGAACAGATCCACCTGGCTTTCGATCTGTCCCGCGCGCACCTGTTTGACGAAATCAGCGGCCAAAACCTCAAATAACTAGATCGGAGAATGTGCAATGTCGTCAGCTCAACAACATGGTTATGCCGGTCGCCCGGTTCGGGTGCTGGTGATTGGTGCCGGGGCACGCGGGGAAATTTACTCGCGCTATGCGTTGGCGCACCCGGATTTAATGCAGGTGGTGGCCGTGGCAGAACCGCGAGATGTCTACCGCCGGCAGTTTGTCGAACAACATGCCATAGCGGCGGACAAGGTGTTCACCGACTGGCAGCAGGCCGCGGACGCCGGCAAATTGGCCGATGCGGTGCTGATTTGCACTCAGGATACTTTGCACCTCGAACCGGCGCTGGCCTTTGCCAAACAGGGTTACGCCATGCTGCTGGAAAAACCGCTGTCGCCGGATGCCAGTGAATGCCGCACTATCGTCGAGGAAGTGGTGCGCCAGAAGCTGATTTTCTCGGTCGGCCACGTGCTGCGCTATACGCGCTATACCCAAAAGCTGAAACAACTGCTGCGCGATAACGTGATTGGCGACATCGTCAGCCTGCAGCACCTGGAGCCGGTGGGTTACTGGCATCAGGCCCATTCCTTCGTGCGCGGCAACTGGCGCAACGACGGTGAGGCGGCCTTTATGTTGCTGCAGAAGTCCTGCCACGACATCGACTGGATCCGCTACATCATGGAATTGCCCTGTGAGCAGATCAGTTCCTTCGGCGGCCTGCGCCACTTCCGCCAGGAAAACCAACCGGCCGGTGCGGCGGACAACTGCCTGGACTGCGCGGTGGAAGCCAGCTGCCCTTACTCCGCAAAACGCATTTATCTGGGTGACAACCACAAGGCAACGCCGGGTTTTCTGCGGGTATTAACACCCGAGGTCGATCAGCCGCATCTGCAGGCGGCACTGCGCGACGGTCAGTATGGTCGTTGCGTCTACCGCTGCGACAATAACGTGGTCGACCATCAGGTGGTCAATATGCAGTTTACCGGTGGCCGTACCGCCTCCTTCACCATGACCGCCTTTACCCGACTGGAAGATCGCCAAACCCGTATTTTTGGTAGCCACGGTTGTCTCGAAGGTGACGGACGTTACATCCGTATCACCTCTTTCGTCGACGACAGTGAAAAGGTCTACGACGTCGATGAAGCCGAAGATCTGCACGCCATGGCCGGCCACGGCGGTGGCGATTACTACCTGATGCAGCATTTTATCGACGCGATCCGTACCAACGATCCTTCCCAGATACTGTCCGGTCCGGCAGAAACGCTGGAAAGTCATCTGATGGTGTTTGCGGCGGAGCGCGCGCGCCGTGAATCCGCCGTTGTCACCCTGAGCGGAGCCTGAATACGTGGAAATATCCCAGATACGCTACGGTTTCGACATCGGTGGTACCAAGATCGAAATGGCGGCCTACGACCGGCAGCTCAGGCAGGTGCTGTGCCAGCGGATCGGCACCCCCACCGGCGATTACCGCGAATTTTTGTCCTGCATCCATCAATTGGTCGAGCAGGCCGATAGAGAGTTGCACACCCAGGGCAGCATCGGCATCGGTTTACCGGGCGTGACCGATCCGCGCAGCCGCCGACAACTGGCGGTGAATGTGCCCTGCCTGACCGGCCACTGTCTGGCGGACGACCTGGCGCAAGCCTTGGCAAGACCGGTTGAAATTGAAAACGACTGCCGCTGCTTTGCCCTTTCCGAAGCCAGTACGCCGCAAACCGACCATCTGGCGCTGGTGTTTGGCGCCATTATCGGCACCGGGGCTGGGGGTGGATTGGTGATGAACAAACAGTTGCATAAAGGACGCAACGGGCTGGCCGGGGAATGGGGGCACACCCCTATCTCCGCCCAATTGGCACAACGCTACGACTTACCGCTGTTCACCTGCAACTGTGGGCTAACCGGCTGCTTTGAGCGCTATGTTTCCGGCAGTGGTCTGTTGGCGTTGAGCCGCCATTTCGGTCATCCGGCGGATAACGTCCCGGCGTTAATCGCCAGTTTTCGACAGGGAGACCCTCTGGCACGGCGGTTGATGGCCATGTACGTCGATATTCTGGCCAGCGCACTGGCCGGCCTGCAACTGCTGCTGGACGTGGACGCCTTCGTGCTCGGCGGCGGACTGTCCAACGTTGGCGAGTTGTACTCCCTGCTGCCGCCAGCCATGAGCCATTGGTTGTTGCCCGGTACCGAACCGGCGGCAGTCTACCCACCGGTGCACGGCGACAGCAGCGGCGTACGCGGCGCCGCATTATTACGCCAAAGCTGGCAATAAAAAAGAGTGAAAAGGCCGTCAGGAAAAAATCAATGGCACAGCTTTCATCCTGCTTTCGGCAAATTAACCCGGGCGGTAAGTTGCCGCCTGATAAATAACGGATTACGGCTTTTCACTTTATTTCCCGGCAGCTTTCGGTTGAGGGCGAACCGAAAGGAAGTTTCCATATAAACAATTGATACATATAGTTTTTTATAAAATAACCGGTTGCATTTCACTGTTTCGTTTGCTGTAATTCGCCACGAACAACTGAAAGCACTCCTGCCAGATTAACTGCGACGCATTGCGCCGCGGCCGGGTATGGCTACAGCTAAATCAGGAGTCACGCGTTAATGATCAATACCCTAAAACGACGGGAATTAATTATCGACCAGCTTTGTCGCGAAGGCTCGGTACGCGTCGAACAACTCAGTGCCCAGTTTGCCGTTTCCAGCGTCACTATCCGCAGCGATCTGCGTCAACTGGAAAAAAGCGGCTGTGCGGTCCGGGCGTACGGCGGCGCAATGCTCAACAAGCAGTTCGCCTTCGATCGTCCGTTACAGGACAAGGGCCGCATCAATCGCGACGTGAAATACACCATTGCCTGTGCAGCGGCAGCCCTGGTCAACGACGGCGACGCCATCATTCTCGACTCCGGCTCCACCACCAGCCAAATGGCGCAGCAGTTGGTCGGTAAAAAAGATCTGGTGGTGATGACCAACGCGTTGAATATCGCTTTCGAACTGGCCAACAACGAACAGGTTGATCTGATGGTGGTCGGCGGCAGCGTACGGCGTAAATCCTGGTCTCTGTACGGCCCAGCCGCCGAACAGCACATGCGCCAGTTCCGTTTCGACAAGCTGTTTCTCGGCGTCGACGGTTTTGATTTGCAAAGCGGCATCACCACGCCGAACCCCGGCGAAGCGCAACTTAACCGCGCCATGTGCGACGTCGCACGCGAAGTGATCGCCGTGGCGGATGCCAGCAAGTTCGGTCGCACCAGTTTTTGCATGATCCGTGAAATCGGCCAAATCCAGCGTTTGGTCACCGACAGCCGCATCCCGGAAAGCTACCTGAATGCGCTGAACCATTTAGGGGTCGATGTGATTATCGCCGACCGTTAACCGAGGTTTTTTAAGGAGTTTTCAACATGAACGGTTATTTTGCTTACGATGCGGGCTGGCTGGAACAACGACACGCGTTGCATACCGCACGTGAGATTTGGCAGCAGCCGGATTTATGGGCCGCCCTGCACCAGCAGTTACAGCAGCAACAAGCGCTGTGGCAGCCTTTCCTTGACCCGCTGCTGGCTAACCCTCGCCTGCAGATTGTGCTGTGCGGCGCGGGCAGCTCTGCCTTCGCCGGCCGCGCGTTGGCGCCCTGGCTGCGTGAGAAAACCGGCCGTGACGTGGTGGCCTACGGCACTACCGATATTGTCGCCAACCCGCACCAGTACCTCGATCTTACGCGCCCTACGCTGCTGGTCTCTTTCGCCCGATCCGGCAACAGCCCGGAGAGCGTGGCAACGGTGGAACTGGCAGACCAACTGCTGCCGGAAAGCTATCACCTGATGCTGGTGTGCAACCCGGACAGCCAATTGGCGCAATATGCCCATCAGCGCGACAACGTCTGTTCATTGGTGATGCCACAGGGCTCCAACGATCAAAGCTTCGCCATGTCCTCCAGCTTTAGCTGCATGATGCTGTCTGCCGCGCTATTGCTCGGCCCGCAGTCCCTGGCCGAGGCCCAGCGGCCTCTGACGGCGATGGTCGCACGCTGCAATGAACTGCGTGAAACCCTGCAGCCTCAGGTGAAAGCATTGGCGGCCAGCGGTTTCCGGCGTTATATCACGCTGGGTGGCAGTTGCTTCACCGGGCTGGCAGAAGAGGCTTCGTTGAAGATGCTGGAGCTGACGGCCGGACAGATTGTCACCCGCTACGATTCGCCGCTCGGCCTGCGCCATGGCCCCAAGTTTATGGTCGATAACCAGACCCTGGTCCTGCTGATGTTCTCCAGCGGCGACTATGCCCGTCAGTACGATCGCGATTTGTGGAATGAGCTGCAACGTGACGGGCTGGCAATGCAGATGGTCGGCCTGGCCGGCAGCACCCAGCCGCTGTGCGACATGATACTGAACCTCCACCACGCCGAAGATGACGTCTGGCTGCTGTTCCCTTACCTGTTATTCACCCAGATGCTGGCATTTGAAAGTTCGCTGGCGCTTGACCTGACGCCAGATAACCCGTGCCCGACCGGTGAAGTTAACCGGGTAGTGAAAGGCGTCACCATTTACCGTTATCCGTCATCTGTGGCGTAAGGAATCTCTATGTACCTGATATCCAACCGCGAAATGCTGCTGAAAGCGCAGCGCCAGGGGTATGCCGTACCGGCGTTCAACGTTCATAATCTGGAAACCGTGCAGGTGGTGGCGGAAACCGCCGCCGAACTCCGCTCGCCGGTGATCATGGCCGGTACACCCGGCACCTTCAGCTATGCCGGTACTG
The DNA here is from genome assembly GCF_002607755.1 of Serratia sp. BW106. Lineage (NCBI taxonomy): Bacteria > Pseudomonadati > Pseudomonadota > Gammaproteobacteria > Enterobacterales > Yersiniaceae > Serratia > Serratia sp. BW106. The sequence continues at coordinate 141,831 of NZ_MCGS01000010.1, read as the reverse complement.
ACTATTTGATTGGCATCTGCCAGGCGGCCGCACACCGTTACGATCTGCCGTTGGCGCTGCATCTGGACCACCACGAAGAAATGGATGATATCGAACACAAGGTCAAAAGCGGTATTCGTTCGGTGATGATCGACGGCTCACACCTGCCATTCGCGCAGAATATTGCCAAGGTGGCCGAGGCCGTGGCGCTGTGCCACCGCTACGGGGCCAGCGTAGAGGCCGAACTGGGCCGCCTCGGTGGGCAGGAGGACGACCTGATTGTCGATTCTACCGACAGCTTCTTTACTGACCCGGCCGCCGCGCGTGAATTTGTCACCGCGACCGGTATCGATTCGCTGGCCGTGGCGATTGGTTCCGCCCACGGGTTGTACCATGGCGAACCCAAACTGGATTTTGATCGTCTGGCGCTGATCCGCGAGCAGGTCGATATCCCGCTGGTGCTGCACGGCGCCTCCGGCATTCCTGAAGCCATGGTAAAACGCGCCATTTCACTGGGGGTCTGCAAGGTCAACGTGGCGACCGAGCTGAAAATCGCCTTTGCCGACGCGGTGAAGAGCTATTTCTCCCAGCACCCGGACGCCAACGATCCACGCAAGTACATCGTGCCCGGCAAACTGGCGATGAAAGAGGTGGTTGCCGAGAAAATCCGCATCTGCGGCAGCAGCGGCATGCTGTAACTCAGAATAAAGCACCAAGCCTGGCCGCCGTTTCAGATTCAACTGCGGCCATAACCATTTTTTTAACGTGACAGAGTTCACAGTACACCGGCTACATTCTCCTGCTAATCATTAAGCCGCCTTCACCATGATCTAAATCATAGTTTTTCCCACCCCCCACCCTATTATTAAATCCATCGGCACTAAAAATTAAGAATAGTATATAAGATATTAAAGAAGGAAAATCGAAAGTTTTTGTTTGCGGATGAAGTCAGGCATATCTGTTTAAACTTTATTTAATTGGAATCACTTATTTTATCAGTTCATTTTAAAAAGGAATTAATAATGAAAAACTCTATCATGGCATTGGTGTTACTGGCCCTCCTCCCTGCTACCTTACAGGCAGCTCAGGGCGGCACCATCCGCTTTACGGGTAAAATCACCTCCCCGGCCTGCACTATCAAACATCAAGATGAAGGAATCATCTCCAGTTGCTTTGGTCAAACCTCGACGAACGGCAATGGCTATATCATCACCCCATTAAATAAAATATCACCTGAACTAGTTTCCAACGTGACAACCGAAATGATTAATAATAACGAAAAACTAAAGAACATCACAATAAGCTATAAATAACCTGCGGTACTTTTATTAATAACCTACGTTACTTTTATTAATCACCTGCGGTATTTGTTTAGTATTAATTTTGATTCAATTAAATAAACTTATTGAAGATTTATAAATTTATTTTATACATTTGAGGCATAAATCTACACACCACATTCATTCTCACAGTATGGGCGACCTCAGGTTGCCCATCTGTATGTCCGGAATCCGCCATCGCTCCCCCGCATTTCATGTAATAATCGGCTCATCAAACAAGAGGAGTGTTCACATGCAAACTTTTTTTATTGACCGTATGGCGACGCCAGTGGGTGAACTGGTGCTGATTGCCGATGAGCAGGACCGGTTACGCGCCATCGACTGGACTGAGCATGAAGTACGCCTGATGAAGCTGCTGAATACTCACTACCGTGCCGATCGCTTCCAACTGGTAGACAAATCCAATCCTGGTGGCCTGACCGATGCCATGCAGCGCTATTTTTCTGGTGAGCTGGATGTCATTGATCAGTTGCCGGTGATGACCGCCGGCACCGAATTCCAGCGTAGTGTGTGGCAGCAACTGCGTCAGATCCCATGCGGTGAGATCATTACCTATGGCGAATTGGCGAAACGCATCGGTCGCCCGACTGCCTCACGTGCAGTAGGTATGGCCAACGGCTCCAACCCCATCAGTATCGTGGTCCCCTGCCACCGGGTGATCGGTTCGCAGGGCGCATTGACTGGTTATGCCGGCGGCGTTCAGCGAAAACAATGGCTGTTAAAGCATGAAGGCTATTTGCAAAACGAACTGCTTTAACCCCCCCGCAGCCGGACATCGCAAGATACCCCGGCTGCGCAAAGCGTTACGTATTGCTGTAAGTGGCAAGGAAATCAAAACATTTCAGGCAACTACAGAACAATCTGCGGCATGCTTGCTCAAATTTCGCACAGAATGCCCCCGTTGTTATTAATGCTACCCTTATCACCTGCAAGAAAAGATGTTAAAATTGACGCATATCAATTATTGAATGAGCGTAATCTATGATCCCGGAAAAACGCGTGATTCGTCGTATCCAGTCTGGTGGTTGTGCGATCCATTGTCAGGATTGCAGTATCAGCCAACTGTGTATTCCTTTTACTCTTAATGCTCATGAGCTGGACCAGCTCGACAACATTATCGAAAGGAAAAAGCCTATCCAGAAGGGCCAGACCCTGTTCAAGGCGGGCGACGAGCTGAAATCGCTGTACGCTATCCGCTCCGGGACCATCAAGAGTTACACCATCACCGAACAAGGTGATGAGCAGATCACCGGCTTCCACCTGGCGGGCGATCTGGTTGGCTTTGACGCTATTGGCGGCCTGAAACACCCAAGCTTCGCTCAGGCGCTGGAAACCTCCATGGTGTGTGAGATCCCCTTCGAAACCCTGGATGACCTGTCCGGCAAAATGCCAAACCTGCGCCAGCAAATCATGCGTCTGATGAGCGGCGAGATTAAAGGCGACCAAGACATGATCCTGCTGTTGTCGAAGAAAAATGCCGAAGAGCGCCTGGCGGCTTTCGTCTATAACCTGTCGCGCCGTTTTGCGGAACGCGGTTTCTCACCCCGTGAGTTCCGCCTGACCATGACCCGTGGCGATATCGGCAACTACCTTGGTCTGACGGTAGAAACCATCAGCCGCCTGCTGGGCCGCTTCCAGAAAAGCGAAATCCTCAGCGTTAAAGGCAAATACATCACCATCGAAAACGTCGACGCCCTGTCGGTGCTGGCCGGTACGCCACGGATTAACGTGACCGTAAACGCCTGATCCTAAGCTGGGTTGGTAATTCAACAGAATTATTGACCCAGCACATCTCTGCCACTGTTCTGTTTTTCAATGTTGGGTTACTCTGTAAATTAACAGACTGTTGAATTTCAGCTGTAAGGAGGCCCTATGGCGAAGTATCAGAATCTTCTGGTGGCTATTGACCCCAATCAGGACGACCAGCCGGCACTACGCCGGGCGGTATACCTGATAAAACGAAATGGCGGGCGCATTAAGGCCTTCCTGCCTATTTACGACTTCTCTTACGAGATGACGACCTTGCTCTCCCCGGACGAAAGAACGGCGATGCGACAAGGTGTTATCAGCCAACGTGCCGCGTGGATCAACGAGCAATGCCGTTTTTACCTCGACGAAGGCGTCCCTATAGAAATCAAAGTGGTCTGGCATAACCGTCCTTATGAGGCGATTATTCAGGAAGTGATCGCCGGTAAGCACGATCTGCTGCTGAAAATGGCGCATCAACACGACCGGCTGGAATCCGTAATTTTCACCCCAACCGACTGGCACCTGCTACGCAAATGCCCTTGCCCGGTGTGGATGGTCAAGGATCAACCCTGGCAGGAAGGCAGCAAAGCCGTGGTGGCGGTTAATCTGGCCAGCGAAGAACCCTACCATGACCCATTGAACATCAAGCTGGTGCAGGAAACCGTTGAACTGGCACAAAACGTCAACCAAACCGAAGTGCATCTGGTCGGCGCCTACCCCGTTACTCCCATTAATATCGCTATCGAGCTGCCTGATTTTGACCCCAGTGTCTACAACGATGCCATTCGCGGGCAACACCTGATCGCCATGAAGGCGTTAAGGCAGAAATTCTGCATTAAAGAAGAATTTACCCACGTTGAGAAAGGTCTGCCGGAAGAGGTGATCCCCGATTTGGCCGAGCACTTGCAGGCAGGTGTGGTGGTGCTAGGTACCCTGGGCCGTACCGGCATTTCGGCGGCGTTTATTGGCAACACGGCAGAACATGTGATCGATCATCTGAAATGTGACCTGCTGGTGATTAAGCCGGAAAACTTCAATTGCCCGATCGAAGCTGATGAGGACGATGAGCACGACGACGAAGATTGATGTTTAGCGCATAAAAAAACGGGCCCTGACAGGCCCGTTTTTATTGGCTTTCGTTACGCCTGCAACGCACGCAGAATCGCTTCCACACTCTCTTTGGCATCGCCAAACAGCATCTGGGTGTTCTCTTTAAAGAACAGCGGGTTCTGCACGCCAGCATAACCGGTGTTCATCGAACGTTTAAAGGCAATCACGTTTTGCGCTTTCCACACTTCCAGCACCGGCATACCGGCAATTGGGCTGCGTGGATCTTCCAACGCGGCCGGGTTCACCGTATCGTTGGCGCCGATCACCAGCACGGTGTCGGTGTCCGCGAAATCGTCATTGATTTCGTCCATTTCCAGCACCACGTCATAGGGTACCCTGGCTTCGGCCAGCAGCACGTTCATGTGGCCCGGCAAGCGCCCGGCAACCGGGTGAATACCAAAGCGCACCTTGATGCCGCGTGCACGCAGTTTCTCGGTGATTTCTGCCACCGGGTACTGCGCCTGCGCCACCGCCATGCCATAGCCTGGAGTGATGATCACCGAAGTGGAGTTCTTCAACTGCTCGGCCACTTCTTCCGCGGTGGTTTCGCGATACTCGCCCATTTCTTCCGCATTACCGGTCGAAGAGCCATCGGTACCAAACCCGCCGGCGATCACGCTGATGAACGACCGGTTCATCGCCTTACACATGATGTAAGACAGGATGGCACCCGAAGAGCCCACCAACGCACCGGTCACGATCAGCAGATCGTTGCTCAGCATGAAGCCGGCCGCCGCTGCCGCCCACCCCGAATAGGAGTTGAGCATCGACACCACCACCGGCATGTCAGCACCGCCGATGGATGCCACCAGATGCCAGCCAAACGCCAGTGCAATAGCGGTCATCAGCACCAGTGCCACCGCCTGCCAACCCACGCTGTCGGCACGAACAAACACCACCAGCAGCAGGAAGGAGACCACCAGTGCCGCCAGGTTCATTTTGTGGCGATTTGGCAGCGCCAGCGGTTTGGATGAGATGATGCCGCGCAGTTTACCGAAGGCCACAATCGAACCGGTGAAGGTAACCGCACCGATAAAGATACCGAGGAACACTTCGGTCAGATGGATATTCTCCATCACCGGTTCCATCGCAGCACCGTGATCCAGGTAGCTGTTTAACCCCACCAGGACCGCAGCCAGGCCCACAAAGCTGTGCAGCACCGCCACCAGTTCTGGCATTTCGGTCATTTCGACCTTTTTCGCCAGATAGACCCCGATGGAACCCCCGATAATCATCGCGATGATGATCCAGCCCACGTTGCCGGAGTCCGGCCCGAGGATGGTGGCGATCAGCGCAATTGCCATCCCGGCGACGCCAAACAGGTTGCCGCGTTTTGACGTTTCATGGCGCGACAAGCCAGCCAGGCTACAAATAAACAGGATAGCGGCGACAATGTATGCAGCTGTAACTAATCCTCCAGACATATGCTACCCCTTAGTTCTTGCGGAACATCTTCAGCATGCGCTGAGTGACGGTGAATCCACCAAAAATGTTGATGCTGGCGATCAGCACGGCGATAAAGGAGAGGAAACTCACCCAGCCGCCATGGCCAATCTGCAATAACGCACCGACCACGATAATCCCTGAGATCGCATTGGTGACCGACATCAACGGGGTATGCAATGCATGGCTGACGTTCCACACCACGTAGTAACCCACCACGCAGGCCAGCGCAAACACGGTAAAGTGAGACAGGAACTCTTTCGGTGCGGCGTTGGCCAGCCAGCCAAACAGGATGATGGCTAACGCCATCAGGCCATATTTCAGCCACGGCGAAACCGGTTTTGCCGCCGGTTTGGCAACGGGGGCGGCGGCCTGCGCCGGTTTAGGCTGGGCAGAAACCTGGATAGGTGGTGCCGGCCAGGTGACTTCGCCACTGCGTACTACGGTAACGCCGCGGATCACGGTGTCTTCGAAATCTACGTCGATTTCGCCGTTCTTCTCTTTCGACAGCAGCTTCAGCAGGTTAACCAGGTTGGTGCCGTAAAGCTGTGAAGACTGGGTGGGCAGGCGGCTTGGCAGATCGGTATAACCAATGATTTTCACGCCGTTGTCGGTAACGGTCACTCGGTCGGCGACGGTCAGTTCACAGTTACCGCCGTTTTGCGCCGCCAGATCGACGATCACGCTGCCGGGCTTCATTGAAGCCACCATCTCTTTGGTGATCAGCTTCGGTGCAGGTTTACCCGGGATCAGCGCGGTGGTGACAATGATGTCGACCTCGGCCGCCTGAGCGGCAAACAGTGCCATCTCGGCCTTGATGAAGGCTTCGGACATCACTTTGGCATAACCGTCGCCGCTGCCCGCTTCTTCCTCAAAATCCAGCTCGAGGAATTCGGCCCCCATGCTCTGTACTTGCTCTTTGACTTCCGGACGGGTGTCGAAGGCGCGAACAATGGCCCCCAGACTGCCTGCGGCACCGATCGCCGCCAGACCTGCAACGCCGGCACCGATGATCATGACCTTGGCTGGTGGAACCTTGCCCGCGGCGGTGATCTGGCCGGTGAAGAAGCGGCCGAATTCGTGTGCGGCCTCAACAATCGCGCGGTAACCGGCGATGTTGGCCATTGAGCTCAGTGCATCCATGGACTGCGCACGTGAAATACGCGGCACCGAGTCCATAGCCATTGCGGTGACGTTACGTTCAGCCAACTTCGCGATCAGCTCCGGGTTTTGCGCCGGCCAGATAAAGCTGACCAGGGTGCTACCCTCACGCATTAACGCGATCTCGTCCTCAAGCGGTGCGTTAACTTTCAAAATCAGATCCGACTGCCAAACATCGGCCGTGTCGGTGATCGTTGCCCCAGCGGCTTCATAAGCGCCATCGTCAAAACTTGCCAGTTTGCCCGCCCCGCTTTCAATCGCGACGGTAAAGCCCAGCTTCAGCAATTGTTCCACCGTTTTCGGCGTTGCTGCGACCCGGGCTTCATTGGCCAACCGTTCTCTTGGTACACCAATACGCATAATGTTCCCTTCTCACCTGTCTTTGATGATGTTTATTATCTTCCTACCCATAGCGATGGCCCCGGCCGACAAGCTTTTTGTTAACCTTGTCGGCAGCGAATTAAGACGCCATCTATAACCTACTGAAAATATGATCGATGATCCATAATTGCTTACGCATTCAGGTCTGTTTTTACATAAAAACGCAGGCAACGACATGACAAATCGCAATTTAAAGTTAAAAAGCCCGCTGGAATACCGTTTTTACGGCCATATTGTGGCAGCCATCAGGTTGAGAACTTCCGGCGTTGCGCGGCAGTAACGCATAAAAGTTATAAAATTGTGAATAATTAACACTTATGACATCAAAGGCTTTATTATTGAAACTTATGACGATTCTGCGCAAAATAACGGGCACGCTCGTTCAAGGGATTTGTCTCATGGGATAACATAAAATGCTGAGACACTGCTCGAGATTACATGTAATAATCGGCGGCTGAATTACACCTAAACAGTTCAGCACGTTATCAACGTTAATGCGCTAGGCGAAAGGATTTTTTATGAAGCTGAAGAACACGATCATCGCATCAGCCTTGTTATCACTCACTGCGCTGTCTGCTCAGGCGGCACAAGAGTTAACTCCTGAAAAAGCAGCGGCGCTGAAGCCGTTTGATCGCATCACGATTACCGGCCGCTTTAATGCCATCAATGAAGCCGTTGATGCCGTATCCCGCCGTGCAGACAAACTGGGCGCAGACTCCTTCTACATCCAGGACAGCAATAACAGCAATAACGGCGGCAACTGGCGCGTCACCGCAGATCTTTATCATAAAGATGCGCCGGAAGTGAGCAAAGAGCCGAAGTACCGCGTGATTAACGGCGTTACAGAGCTGCCGAAAGAACAAGCCTTCCTGCTGGAGCCGTACGACACGGTGAGCGTCAGCGGCTTCTACCGCAGCCAGCCGGACATCAACGATGCCATCACCAAAGAAGCGAAAAAGAAAGGCGCAGCCTCGTTCTTTATCGTACGTCAGGTCGATGCCAATCAGGGCGGCAACCAATTCATTACCGCCTATATCTATAAAGCCGATGCCCCTAAACGTGCAGTACAGAGCCCGGATGCCATCCCGGCCGACTCTGAAGCCGGTAAGGCCGCACTGGCTGCCGGTGGCGCTGCTGCTGCCAAGGTTGAAATCCCGGGTGTTGCCTCTTCCGGCTCACCAAGCCGTGACGTGGGCCGTTTCTTCGAAACCCAGTCTTCTACCGGCAAACGTTATACTGTCACTTTACCGAACGGTACCCAGATTCAGGAAGTGAACAACGTGACTGCTGCGCAGATGGTGCCGTTTGATTCTGTGACCTTCACTGGCCACTTCAACAGCATGACCGACGTTTCTACCGAAGTTGCTAAACGTGCTGCCGAGAAAGGCGCCAAGTACTATCACGTGACCCGCCAGTGGCAGAACAAGAGCGGCGGTAACCTGACCGTCAGCGCTGACCTGTTCAAATAAGTTTCACTTTGCGGTTTACCATCGGGCAGCCATTGAGCTGTCCGTTTTTTTTGGGTCGCGCAGCGCCCTGCCAGTTGAATAGTTTTTTGTAAATTACGCATACTTAATCATTGCATCCATCCGCATCCATCCGTAGAATTTGCGCCAATTTTTAGGGCTATTGTCTACTCGTTCAGTAATTGCCATTACGTTGTTACTGCCAAGCAGTTCCCTCCCAGTTGTTTATTCTGCGTTCAGGATCCGTCATTGGAAAAGAAATTAGGTCTTACCGCGTTAACCGCATTGGTGCTGAGCTCAATGCTGGGTGCCGGGGTTTTCAGCCTGCCACAAAACATGGCGCAGGTCGCCAGCCCGGCGGCCCTGCTGCTGGGTTGGGCGATTACCGGCGTCGGCATCCTGTTTCTGGCTTTTGCCATGCTGTTGCTTACCCGCCTGCGTCCCGATCTGGACGGCGGCATATTCACCTATGCGAAAGAAGGTTTTGGCGAGCTGGTCGGGTTCTGTTCTGCCTGGGGCTATTGGCTGTGCGCGGTGATCGCCAATGTCTCTTACCTGGTGATCGTGTTTGCCGCGCTGAGTTTATTCACCGATCGCGGCGGTGAGGTCATTCTCGGCGACGGCAATACCTGGCAAGCGCTGCTGGCGGAGTCCGTATTGCTGTGGATCGTCCATGCGCTGGTGCTGCGGGGTGTGCAAACCGCCGCCAGCATCAATCTGGTCGCGACCCTGGCCAAGCTGTTGCCGCTGGGGATGTTTGCCGTGTTGGCCGCGATGGCGTTCAACATGGACGTCTTCACGCTGGATTTCCACGGCGTTGCTCTCGGTAAACCGGTGTGGGAGCAGGTAAAAAATACCATGCTGATTACCCTGTGGGTATTTATCGGTGTGGAAGGTGCAGTGGTGGTTTCTGCGCGGGCACGTCATAAGAAGGATGTCGGCCGTGCCACCATGCTGGCAGTGATCTCCGCATTGGCGGTGTATCTGTTGGTGACATTGTTATCACTGGGCGTGGTGCCGCGCAGCGAATTGGCCGAGATGCGCAATCCTTCTATGGCGGTGCTGATGGTCGATCTGATTGGCCCCTGGGGTGATGTGATTATCGCGGCCGGGCTGATCGTTTCGGTCTGCGGGGCTTACCTGAGCTGGACGATTATGGCCGCCGAAGTGCCGTTGCTGGCCGCTCAACACGGCGCTTTCCCGAAGATTTTCCGCAAGCAGAACAAGAACCACGCGCCCTCGGCTTCGCTATGGCTGACCAATATTGCGGTTCAGTTCGCTCTGGTGCTGATCTGGCTGACCGGCAGTAACTACAATTCTCTGCTGACTATCGCTTCGGAAATGATCCTGGTGCCTTATTTCCTGGTCGGTGCCTTCCTGTTCAAGGTGGCGATCCGTCGTCAGGACAAACGGCTGATGTTCGCCGCGACAGGCGCCTGCCTGTATGGAATCTGGCTGCTCTACGCTTCAGGATTGATGCACTTGCTGATGTCGGTGCTGCTGTATGCGCCGGGGCTGCTGGTGTTTATCTATGCCCGCAGCGGACATGATGACGTCAAATTGCTGAATCAACTGGAGAAAAGCAGTATTTTTCTGTTGCTGGTGGCCACGGTACCGGCCGGCTGGTTTATGCTGCAGTAGGTGAAGAATGGCCGGGTGGGATCACCCGGTCAGTAACTTTGAGACTGGTGCAGACTGATGGTCATGCGTTCCCCAACCTGAGAGATAATAACCCCCTCAACGCACTCTTGCTGAATGGTCGCCAACTGCTGCATATCCAGAGCATAGGGCAATTTAATGTCGAATACTGCCAACCCCTGCTGCTGCGCCAGATCGATCAGGCGCACGATGTTGGTTTCGTCGCTGACCTGGGTGGAAACCACCTGCAGCGCCAACGCTTCCAACTGCTCTTTCCGCGTTTGTGAAGCGGAAGCCTGAGATTTCAATACCATGCCAAAAAATGGCATCACGCCATAGATTGCATCAACAAAGCGCCAGTGCTTCTTGCACGATGCGGACAGAAAATCCATGTAATCAAAGCAGATTCTCTCACTGCGGGCGACGGGTGCAAGGTGACTGCTGTTCATCCCTTCCTCTCATTGCCAGTGTATTACATCCTGAAATGGATAATCGATGCGAAGCTTTAACGAATTTCCGCCGTATAATGGCATAATTCCCCTATTGTTTGCCAGTCTGTCCAGGAGCTTTAATCAATGGAACATCACAACTCAGCCCCGGTGCTGATTACGGGCGGCGCACGCCGGATTGGACTGGCGCTGACCAGGTCATTCTTGCAACGCGATATTCCCGTGATCATCGCCTATCGCAGCGACTACCCGGCACTGAGCGAGCTGAAAAGACTGGGGGCAATCTGCATTCAGGGCGATTTCGCAACGCACGACGGCATCTACCGTTTTGCTGAGCAGGTTCGTCAGGTCGCTCCCAAACTGCGCGCGGTGATCCACAACGCCAGCGCCTGGCAGGCCGAATCGCCGGAAGTGCCGCCGGAGCAGGTTATGGCGGCCATGCTGCAAATTCACGTTTATACCCCTTATCTGCTCAATCAATTGCTGGAGCCCTGCCTGCTGGGCCAGGGACAAGCCGGTGCGGATATTATCCACCTGACCGACTATGTGGTGGAGAAAGGCAGCGATAAACACATTGCCTATGCCGCCAGTAAGGCCGCACTGGACAATATGACCCGTTCATTTGCCCGCAAGCTGGCGCCAGAGGTCAAAGTCAACGCCATCGCACCGGCGCTGATTATCTTCAATCCGGGTGATGACGAGCCGTATCGTCAGCAGGCGCTGGCAAAATCACTGATGAAAATCGCCCCTGGCGAGTGTGAAGTGGTCAACCTGGTGAACTACCTGCTGGAAAGCCGTTATGTCACCGGCCGTACCCATGGCGTAGACGGTGGCCGTCCACTGCGCTAGCGCACAGATCTGCATGGTATATCGCGGCCCCCCGCGCTATGCTGAATTTCGTTATTCTGATAAAACCGCTGAATATGCATAAAATTGTTTTTGTGGAAGACGATCCGGAAGTCGGCAAACTGATTGCCGCCTATCTGGGCAAGCACGACATTGATGTATTGATTGAGCCACGCGGCGACAGTGCGCAGGCACGCATCGAGTTGGAACAACCGGATCTGGTGCTGCTGGACATCATGTTACCCGGCAAGGACGGCATGACGCTGTGTCGCGATCTGCGCCCGACCTTCCCCGGCCCAATTGTGCTGCTCACCTCACTCGACAGCGACATGAACCATATCCTGTCGTTGGAAATGGGCGCTAACGATTACATCCTGAAAACCACGCCACCGGCAGTATTACTGGCGCGGCTACGTCTGCATCTGCGTCAGCATGGCAATCAGCCAAAGGAAGAATCGACTCAGCCGATCACCCAACACAACGCCTTGCACTTCGGCTTGCTATGCATCGACCCGGTCAACCGTCAGGTGACGCTGGGCGAAGAGATCATCACCCTTTCCACCTCAGATTTTGATCTGCTGTGGGAACTGGCCACCCATGCCGGGCAAATCATGGATCGCGAAGCCCTGCTGCAAAACCTGCGCGGCGTGAGTTATGACGGTCTGGATCGCAGTATCGACGTGGCGATTTCCCGCCTGCGACGCAAGCTGTACGATAATGCGCTGGAGCCCTTCCGCGTGAAAACCGTGCGCAATAAGGGCTATCTGTTCGCCCCGAATGCCTGGGAGTTCGTGCAGCAATGAGAAAGCTTTTTGTGCAGTTCTTCCTGCTGCTTTTCGTTTGCTTCCTGGTGATGGCGATGCTGGTGGGGTTGGTGTACAAAGTCACCGCCGAACGCGCCGGCCGCCAGTCGATGGACGACCTGATGAAAAGCTCGCTGTACCTGATGCGCAGTGAACTGCGGGAAATTCCGCTGAAAGACTGGAACAAGACCATCGCCACGCTGGACTTGAACCTGTCGTTTAAACTGCACATTGAACCGCTCGGCAAACAGGATCTGAGTGAAGATCTGATGAAGCGGCTACGTCTTGGGGAAATTATCGCCCTCGACGACCAATACACCTTTATGCAGCGGATTCCACGCAGCCACTACGTGCTGGTCGTCGGGCCGATCCCTTATCTGTTCTATCTGCATCAAATGCGGTTGCTGGATTTGGCCCTGCTGGTGTTTATCGGCATGTCGCTGGCCCTGCCGGTATTTTTGTGGATGCGCCCGCACTGGCAGGACTTGCTCAAGCTGGAAAACGCGGCTCAGCGCCTCGGTGCCGGGCATCTTGATGAACGCACCCATTTCGATCCCACCTCCAGCCTCAATCGGCTCGGGGTGGCGTTTAATCAGATGGCGGATAACGTCAATACGCTGATCGCCAGCAAGAAACAGTTGATCGACGGCATCGCCCATGAGCTGCGAACACCGCTGGTACGGTTGCGCTACCGGCTGGCGATGAGCGATAACCTGACCGAGAGCGAGCAGCAGGCGCTGAACCGCGATATCGGTCAGTTGGAGTCACTGATCGACGAACTGCTGACCTATGCACGTCTCGACCGTCCGCAGGTGGCACTCAATATAGAACCTCTCGATTTACCCAAGTGGCTGGAGGACAAGGCTGACGACCTGCGCCTGATCCACCCGGAACGGGAAATCGAGTTGGATATCCCACACGTCGGCGATTTTGGCGGCGTCGATTTACGGCTAATGGAGCGAGTGCTGGATAACCTGGTGAACAATGCGCTGCGTTATAGTGAAAAACGTCTGCGTATCGGCCTGTGGTTTGACGGCGACAACGCCTGTCTTCAGGTAGAAGACGACGGCCCGGGTATTCCACCGGAAGAACGTGAACGGGTATTCGAACCCTTTGTGCGGCTCGATCCCAGCCGCGATCGCGCCACCGGCGGCTGCGGGTTGGGCCTGGCCATTGTTCATTCTATCGCCGTGGCCTATCAGGGCCAGGTGTACGTAGACGCCAGTTCGCTCGGCGGGGCCAGTTTCCGCTTCTGTTGGCCGCTAAAGCCCACTTTCAATTTAAAAGCAGACCCGGTGTAACCCTGTTTACGCGGCAGCATGAAAACGCGAAAGAGTTATCCGGTTTACAATAAAATGGAGCTAAACGATGACATCTGCACATTCCCCTTCTTCCTACGACGAGCTGCGTGCCATTTTCACCCGACTGTCGCGCTTCGGCCACCTCTCCGCCATTGCCGGCTGGGACATGCAAACCATGATGCCACCAAGTGGCAGCAAAGCGCGTTCGGAAGCGCTGGCCGAGCTGAGCGTGCTGCAACACCAAATTTTAACGGCGGAAAAAACCGGTCGTTTGTTTGAACGCGCACAGCAAGAAACGTTGGATGACATCGATCTGGCTAATTTGCTGGAGATGCGCCGTCAGTACGACAACGCGGTGCTGGTACCGGAATCGCTGGTCGAAGCCAAGTCGCTGGCTGGCGCACGTTGTGAGCACGCCTGGCGTTCCCAACGCCCGGCCAACGACTGGGAAGGTTTCTCGGAAAACCTGCGTGAAGTGGTCAAACTGAGCCGGCAGGAAGCGCAGATCCGCGCCGAAGCGGCAGGCTCCAGCCGTTATGATGCCCTGCTGAACCTGTATGAACCGGGGATGCGCAGCAGCGACATTGACCGTATCTTTGGCGATCTGAAAACCTGGCTGCCCGATCTGCTGCAGAAAGTGGTAGCCAAACAGGCTCAGGAACCTTGCCAGGTTCCGCAGGGGCCGTTCAATGTGGAAACTCAACGTCAACTGAGCCTGAGCGTGATGAAACTGCTTGGCTTTAACTTCGACGGCGGCCGGGTGGACGTCAGCGCACACCCGTTCTGCGGCGGTGTACCGGAAGATGTGCGCATCACTACTCGTTATAACGACAAAGAGTTCCTGACCGCTCTGCTCGGTATCGTGCATGAGACCGGTCATGCCCGTTACGAACAAAATCTTCCGCGTGAATGGTTGGGCCAACCGGTGGCGCAGGCACGCTCTACCGCTATTCATGAATCACAAAGCCTGCTGTTTGAAATGCAGCTGGCGCGCGGCAGCGATTTCCTGAAAATTCTGCGCCCGCTGGTCGTCAATCAATTCGGCGAACAACCGGCGCTGGAAGAAAGTAACTTCATCCGTCTGAATCAACGAGTGAAGCCAGGTCTGATCCGCGTAGACGCTGACGAAGTCAGCTACCCGGCGCACGTGATCCTGCGTTATGAAATTGAGAAGGCCCTGGTCGAAGGCGAGATTGAGGTGGAAGACATCCCGGCGCTGTGGAACGAAAAAATGCGCGGCTACCTGGGCCTGGACACCGTCGGCAACTACCGCAACGGCTGCATGCAGGATATTCACTGGACCGATGGCGCATTTGGTTACTTCCCGACTTATACCCTTGGCGCCATGTATGCCGCGCAACTGTTCAATAGTGCGCGTGAAGCGCTGCCGACGTTGAACAGTGACATCGCCGAAGGCAATCTGAACCCACTGTTCCACTGGCTGAAACAGAATATCTGGCGTCACGGTAGCCGTTTCCCTACCGATACCCTGATCGCCAATGCGACCGGTGAAACCTTGAACCCGAGCTATTTCCGCAAGCATCTGGAAAGCCGTTACCTATAATATCTTCCCCAGGCACGGCTAACCCCGTGCTTTTCCCCCTGTTTTGCCGCAAGTATTCCATAGCGCACTCCCCCTACCCAAGACACCCTGGCCGCAGAGTGCGGGTTGGTTACCTCCTATATGTATGTTGTAACTAAAGTGAGGTTGAAAGGCCGCCAAACCCGGTGGATTAACCGGCCACTATCCACGATGTACATTAGGTTACACGCCGAAACCAATCACTCACGGAAAGCCTCCCGCCGTTTGCCTACTATCTTGTCACCGGCCCCGCAGTGGGCTTGATACATGATGAGTAATTTAAGGAATCAACAATGAAAAAAGTATTAGCTCTGGTTGTTGCCGCTGCAATGGGTCTGTCTTCTGTTGCCTTCGCTGCTGACGCTGCCACCACCACGACTACCGCACCAGCGGCAACGGCTACCACCACCATGGCTGCACCGGCCAAGACCACTCACGTGAAAAAACATCACGCGAAGAAAGCACCGGTTCAAAAAGCCCAGGCGGCTAAAAAGCACCACAAAGCCACCGCCAAGA
Source organism: Serratia sp. BW106 (assembly GCF_002607755.1). NCBI lineage: Bacteria > Pseudomonadati > Pseudomonadota > Gammaproteobacteria > Enterobacterales > Yersiniaceae > Serratia > Serratia sp. BW106. The sequence continues at coordinate 126,067 of NZ_MCGS01000010.1, read as the reverse complement.
AAGCGCCGGCTCAGAAAGCCCAGGCAGCCAAAAAACACCACAAAAAAACCAGCCATAAGAAAGCGGCGTAACAGCAATCTGATGTGAGGCTCCCCTCACCAGTCAAGACTTGAGTTGTCCAACACCCGGTTCGCCGGGTGTTTTTTCATCGGGGGTTCTCATCATGCTGCGTCGCTACTTATTTGAAATCATTCTGACCACGCTGATCCTCTGCGGACTGATCGCCGCCTTTTTTTACCTGTAACCGCCCCCCTCCTCTGGATAAGAAATTATTGAAAAATCAATCACTGCCCATCCACACGGCGACTAAATCAGTCTATAGTTACCATTCAGTGTGTTTATGGATGACCCGTATTTTCCAGGCAAGAAACCTATGCGCATAACCGTTTTGCTGTTGCTGTGCTCATTCCCACTCGCACTTCCCCTTTCAGTACGGGCTGATAGCCCATCCGACGCGTCGGCCGCTGAGCAAATTCGCTTATTTTTTGGTAAAGATGAACGCATAAAGGTCACGGAAACCGACGGGTGGCCATGGCAAGCCATTGGGCAGGTGGAAACCGCCAGCGGTAACCTGTGCACCGCCACGCTGATCTCTCCTCATCTGGCACTCACCGCCGGCCACTGTGTGCTGGCGCCACCAGGTCAATTGGATAAGGCCATTGCGCTGCGTTTTGTTTCCGGTAATAAGACCTGGAAATACCAGACCGACAATATTGAGACGTTGGTGGATCGCAAGCTGGGGAAAAAACTCAAGCCAGATGGTGAGGGTTGGATTGTGCCGCCGGCCGCGGCGGCCTATGACTTTGCGCTAATCCGCCTAAAGGATAAAAAGCCCTTGCCGATTAAACCCCTGCAGCTGTGGCAAGGTGACAGTAAGGCACTGACTCTGGCAATGAAGCAGGCCAAACGGCTGATTACCCAGGCAGGATATCCGGGAGATCATCTGGATGACCTCTACAGTCACCAGAACTGCAAAGTGACAGGCTGGGCGCAACAGGGCGTGCTTTCGCATCAGTGCGATACCCTGCCCGGCGATAGTGGTTCACCGTTACTGCTGAAAACCACCGACGGCTGGCGGCTTATTGCCATTCAAAGCTCCGCACCGGCAGCCAAAGATCGTTACCGCGCCGATAACCGCGCTTTGGCCGTCACCGGTATCCGCGATGCGCTGGACGCACTGGCTACGGGGAAATAAATCGTTATGTTCCGGCGTGGGATCCCGCGCCGGAATCAAGGGCAATTTGTTGCCCCAATGGCTTAGCCCGAAAGCTGCTCGATAGTCTGCAGGATACGCTTGTCCGAGATCGGATAAGGCGTGCCCAGTTGCTGAGCGAACAGGCTGACGCGCAGCTCTTCGATCATCCAGCGCACTTCTTTCACTTCGTCATCCTGGAGGCGTTTCGGCGGCAGCTTGTTCAGCCACTGTTGCCAGGCCTGTTGCACCTGTTCCACCCGCAGCATTTGCGCGCGGTCGCGGTGCGGATCGGTCGCCAGCTTCTCCAAGCGGCGTTCAATCGCCTGCAGATAACGTAGCGTATCCGGCAGGCGCTTCCAGCCGTTATTGGTCACGAACCCACGATAAACCAGCGCACCGAGCTGGGTTTTGATATCCGACAGCGCCAGCGCCAACGAGATATCAACCCGGCCTTTCAGGCGCTTGTTGATGTTGAACACCGCCGTCAGGACCTGTTCAACCTGTTTGGCGACACCCACCACCGTTTCGTTCAGTTCGCCACGCACCAGTTCCTGCAGACGGGCGAAGTTTTCCTCCTGCCACACCGGTCCACCGTGTTCAGCAATCAGTTTGTCGATGCCGCACGAGATGCAATCATCGATCAGATCCAGCACTCTGCCGTAGGGGTTAAAATACAGTCCCAGCTTGGCTTTGTTAGGCAGTTTTTCATGCAGATATTTGACTGGCGAAGGAATATTCAGCAACAGCAGGCGACGCGTACCCTGCCACATCGCCTGCTGCTGCTCTTGCTCGCTGTCGAACAGGCGGATTGCCACGCTGTCTTTTTCGTCCACCAGCGCCGGGTAGGCCTTCATCGAATAACCACCGCGTTTCTGTTCATAAAACTCCGGCAGTTTGCCGAAGCTCCAGATATGCAGATTGCTTTGCTCCAGCCCATCGTCTGCCACCGCCGACAGCGTTTCCTGCACCTTGTCCTTCAACTGCAGTTTCAGCGCCGTCAGATCTTTGCCTTCGCGCAGGGTTTTGTGCTTTTCATCCACCACCCGGAAAGTCATCTTAAGGTGATCGGGCACCTGATCCCATTGCCAGTCCTCACGTGACACCGTCACGCCAGTCATGCGCCGTAACTCTCGCTCCAGCGAATCCAGCAGCGGCAATTCCAGCGCGGTCACCCGCCCCAGGAAAGCCTCGGCGTAGTTGGGCGCCGGCACAAAGTTGCGACGTACCGGCTTCGGCAACGACTTGATCAGAGCAATGATCAGTTCACGGCGGATTCCCGGGATCTGCCATTCAAAGCCCTGCTGCTCTACCTGATTCAGAATAGGCAGCGGAATATGTACCGTAACGCCATCCGCGTCGGTGCCCGGTTCAAACTGATAACTCAGGCGCAGCTTGAGGTTGCCCTGGTACCAGGTGTTTGGGTAATCGAGCGCACTGACCTGATTGGCACCGTCTTTGATCAGCATTTCTTTTTCAAAGCTGAGCAGGTCTGAGTTTTGCTTACCGGCGTTTTTCCACCAGTTATCGAAATGGCGTCCGGACACCACATCGTTCGGAATGCGCTGATCGTAAAAGGCGAACAGGGTTTCGTCGTCCACCAAAATGTCACGGCGACGTGATTTGTGTTCCAGCTCTTCCACTTCGGCACGCAGCTTCAGGTTAGCGCCAAAGAACGCATGCCGCGTCTGCCAGTCACCTTCCACCAGCGCATGGCGAATAAACAGCTCACGGCACAGCAGCGGATCGATGTTGCTGTAATTGACCGCTCGTGCAGCCACAATCGGCAACCCGAACAGCGTCACTTTTTCGCTGGCCATTACCGCCCCCTGGGATTTAGACCAGTGCGGTTCACTGTAGCTGTGTTTCACCAGGTGCTGAGCCAACGGTTCTATCCACTCCGGCTCGATGCGCGCGGCAATGCGTCCCCACAGGCGGCTGGTTTCCACCAGTTCGGCCACCATGGTCCACTTCGGTGGCTTCTTGAACAGGCCGGAACCCGGGAAGATCGAGAAACGCGCATTGCGGGCACCGGTGAACTCCTGCTTGTCAGCATCTTTCTGGCCGATGTGCGACAGCAATCCGGTCAGCAGCGCGGTATGCACGCTGCGGTAATCGGAAGGCTCGCTGTTAACCGGCAGCCCCAGCTCTTTCACCACCTGACGTAGTTGGGTGTAGATGTCCTGCCATTCGCGCACCCGCAGGTAGTTCAGGAAGTCATTGCGGCACAGCCGGCGGAACTGGCTGGAGGAGTGCTCTTTTTGTTGCTCTTTCAGCCAGTCCCACAGGTTCACGTAAGCCAGGAAATCCGAGTCTTTGTCGGCAAAGCGACGGTGTTTTTCGTCCGACGCCTGCTGTTTGTCCATTGGCCGCTCACGCGGATCCTGGATCGACAGCGCTGCGGTGATGATCATCACCTCACGTACGCTACCGCTCTTCTGTGCTTCCAGCACCATACGTGCCAGCCGTGGGTCGATCGGCAACTGTGCCAGTTGACGGCCCTGCGCGGTAAGCTGGTAATGACCATTCTCTGCGGTTTTAATCGCGCCCAGTTCTTCCAGCAGGCGCACACCGTCCAAAATATTGCGCTTGTCCGGCGCTTCCACAAACGGGAAAGCGGCGATATCCCCCAGCCCAAGCGAGGTCATCTGCAGGATCACCGATGCCAGGTTGGTCCGCAGGATCTCCGGGTCGGTAAACTCCGGTCGCGACAGAAAATCCTGTTCCGCATACAAGCGAATACAAATACCGTCCGACACGCGGCCACAGCGGCCTTTACGCTGATTGGCAGAGGCCTGCGACACCGGCTCGATCGGCAGTCGCTGTACCTTGGTACGGAAGCTGTAACGGCTGATACGCGCGGTACCCGGGTCAATCACATACTTGATGCCCGGAACGGTCAGTGAGGTTTCCGCCACGTTGGTTGCCAGCACGATGCGCCGACCGTGGTGCGACTGGAACACCCGGTTCTGTTCGCTGTTCGACAGCCGCGCATACAGCGGCAAGACTTCGGTATGCGGCAGATTCAGGCGGTTCAAGGCGTCGGCGGTGTCGCGGATTTCGCGCTCACCGCTCATAAAGATCAGGATATCCCCCGGCCCTTCGCGGCCAAGTTCGTCCACCGCATCGAAAATCGCCTGCAGTTGATCGCGGTCGGTATCGTCGGCGTCATCCACCACCGGACGGTAACGAACCTCCACTGGATAAGTCCGGCCGGAAACTTCAATAATCGGCGCGTTGTTGAAATGGCGCGAAAACCGCTGCGGATCGATAGTTGCCGAGGTGATGATAACTTTCAGATCTGGGCGTTTCGGCAGCAGCTCACGCAGGTAACCGAGAATAAAATCGATGTTCAGGCTGCGTTCATGCGCCTCATCGATAATCAGCGTGTCGTACTGCATCAACAGCCGGTCCTGCTGAATTTCCGCCAGCAGGATGCCGTCGGTCATCAGCTTGACCAGGGTGTTTTCCCCGACCTGATCGTGAAAACGCACCTTGTAACCGACACTGCCGCCCAACGGGGTTTCCAGCTCGTCGGCAATGCGGTTGGCCACGGTACGCGCCGCCAGACGTCGTGGCTGGGTATGGCCGATCAGCCCTTTCACCCCACGCCCCAACTCCAGGCAGATCTTCGGCAACTGCGTGGTTTTCCCCGAACCGGTTTCACCGGCGACAATCACCACCTGGTGGTCACGGATCGCCTGCAGAATATCCTGCTTTTTCTGGCTGACTGGCAGGTTGGCCGGGTAGGTTATTTTTGGGCAGCTCGCGGCACGGGACTGCGCCTTGTGCAACGCCAGTGCGATGTCACTTTCGATTTCAACGGCGGCCGCCAACAGAGCATCGGGATTTTTGATTTTTCGTGCGCCCTGCAGCCGACGTTGCAGGCGTTGTTGATCACGGAGCATCAGCTCGCCCAGTTGGGCAGACAATGCCGCGAGCGGAGATTTCACGTTCGGTATTCCTTGTTTCATCGCTGCTGTATCAAGCTTTAGCAACGTTTTGATAATGGGTTAGCCAGTTTTTAGCTTTGGACGCGCAGAATATCACAAGCCGCTTTTTCCCCATAATCCGGCCGCTTATGGCCCGACAGGTCATTCAATAAAATCGAACAAAGGCCTCGAAATATTGCGCTATCACTGCTGGAAAAATGTGAATAGAGTGTACTGCATGCAAGGGACGCACCGTCCTGATGTCACTGTCATAACGTAAGGAATTACCGATGAGCAAAGTATTGGTTCTCAAATCAAGCATCCTGGCGGGCTACTCTCAGTCTAATCAACTGGCCGATTTCTTCGTTGAACAGTGGGCAAGTGCTCATGGCAACGACACCATCACCGTTCGTGACCTGGCTGCACAGCCAATCCCGGTACTGGACGGCGAACTGGTGGGTGCATTGCGTCCTTCCGATACCCCGCTGACCCCACGTCAGACCGAAGCGCTGGCCTTGTCCGATGAACTGATCGCTGAGCTGCAGGCCAATGACACCATCGTTATCGCAGCGCCGATGTATAACTTCAACATCCCTACCCAGTTGAAAAACTATTTCGACCTGATTGCCCGTGCCGGCGTGACCTTCCGTTACACCGAAAACGGCCCGGAAGGCCTGGTGAAAGGCAAACGCGCCATTATCCTGACCAGCCGCGGCGGCATTCATAAAGACACCCCAACTGACCTGATTGAACCTTACCTGCGTCTGTTCCTGGGCTTTATCGGCATCACCGACGTTGAGTTCGTGTTCGCTGAAGGCATCGCTTACGGCCCGGATGTCGCGACCAAAGCGCAGGCCGATGCCAAGGCCGTGCTGACTCAGGTGGTTGCTGCCTGATGTCCCTCGCAGGGGATTATCCCCCTGCGAGGCCACAACAGAAAGACCCAAGTCCTGTCACACCTGTTCTACCCTCATAAAAATCCAATGCTGTATTTTATTGCGCGCCTGATGGCGCGCTTTTTTTATTTCTTCAACCACTGGCCGTTAATACCGCGTACGTATTCTCCGGCAGGTGCTCGCGTTACCAGCTTCTGCCCGGCCATGCGCGCCACATCGTCGATGGCGATATGATTGCCGTCCGCCACTTGTTGGTATTTTTCGGTGCGACCGGCATTAATGCTTTTCACCAGCGTCAGCGTTTCGGCGTCCTGCTTCACCGGCGCGATATAACCGCTGAGCGTTTCCCCTACGCGGCCCTGCTGTTTGGCTTCATCCAACGTCAGCGCCATCGCCATGCTGCTGAACAACCACCCGGCGCCCAATAAGCCTAAATAACGTTTTTTCATGTTGGCTCCTAGAAAAGGCCGCTTTGGGTTTTCAGCAGATTATCAACGTCCTTATCCACCTTGATGTGAATTTCATGTTCGATCTTCACGTTCATGTTGATGGTGATCGGATCTTTAGGCGTCGCGACCTCAATACGCGGCACGCAGCCACTCAGCATAGAGGTGCCCAGCACGGCGAGCAGCAATGGCCCGCTAATGATTTTCATGGTTGTTCCCCAGGTTTTGAGAGGGCCTGTTCCAGCCACTCCTGTAAATTGTCGCCAAAGCGCAGACTGCGCCACAGCTGAAACACGTTTTCCTGATGGCTATAGTTCAGGATAACCTCTCGTTTGGCACTTTTTTGCGGGTTGACCCCGTCGATACGCGCCTTCAGCGTCAGTTCACCGAGATTGTCCAAATCGACCCTGGCCTTGGAGCGGTTAATCTCCATATAGCGCAGCCAGTCGATTGCCGCGCCGGTCGCCAGATTATTACTGCCGATAGCATCGGCCATGTCCTTGTCCAACCGCAGAGTCAGCATGCCGGCGTTGGCGATCCACCCGTTGTGCACCAGCCATTTGGGGTGATTCAGGTACAACGGCAGCTCACCGTCCACCCGCCCGGACATGGCAAACTGTTTGGGTTTCAGCGCGGTAAACAAGGCGCTGAGATCGACCTTATCCAGTTTCAGTACCGCAGCATCGTGCTGCGGCATGCGCAGCGCTGACAGGCTGATACGGCCATTCAGCGCGTCCACCCCGACGTTGCTCAGCGTCAGCGGAGCCTGCTCGCTGTAAGGATAGGTACCTTGAAGATCGGCGCTAATATTCTGCATTTCGAACAGGTTGCTGAACGACTTGATACGTAACGTCACCGGTTGCTTGGCACCAAGTTGCCACAGATGATTTTTCAGTCGGTAGGACATCACAAAGTCCAGGCCGCTCATCTCACCGTCTTTCAGCCACATGCCGCCATTTTTCACCACCCAGTGCCCACCAGCCTCAAAGCCCTGAACCCGGGCGGCGGAGAACGCGGACTGGGCATAAAACTCGCCGTCACGCAGTTTGATATTCAGATCCGGCGAGATCAGCGGTTGGAACACTTTCAGCGATTGTTTCGGCCACCAGCCCTCTCCACGTAACCGCTCACCGTCCCAGCGTCCCCGCAGAGCTATCGGCCCTATCTGTTCCGCCTGCAGCTTGCCTTGTAACTGGAAGCTGTCCGGCGTCTTGCCCTTGAGCTGCAGCGCCAGCACCGGGGCTGGCAGGTAACCGCCGTTGGTGAAGCTGACCTTGCCCGAGACCAGTTGCAGTTCACCATTCAACGCCGGTGCCTGCGGGTCACGCTGCCAACGCAGCGGTTGGCTGAGGCTGAGCCGCGGCGCATCCACCGTCACCATGCTGTATTTCAACTGATCGAAACCGGTAGAAAGGCGATCCAGTACCAGGGTGGTATCCTGCCAACTGCCGCTGCCGGCGACATCCCAGGCGGCCTGCAGCGGTGGCAACTGACCGTTACCCCAGTAGCGCCATTGCCAGTTGCCATGGTCCGGCCAAAAGTCCTGTGCCTTACCGTCCAGATGCAGCTTAAAGCGGCCCCAGTAGCTGTCACTGGCGTTAATGATCGCCTGCAGCCGGCCGGTGATACCGGCGGCAGTGACTTTCACACCGGCCAGCGGCAACCGCGCCTCTTCCAGTTTCATTTCCGGCGTGGCGTTGCCCCACAACCGCAGTAGTGAACCTGACTGCAATACCAGCGTCGGGTTAAGAATGGTGCCGCTGAGGATGCCGGGAATGGAGGCGGTCATTGAAAAGTCGGCCAGATTTGCCTGACCGGTCAGTTGGAAGCGTAAATCGCTGTCAATCAACCCGACCTTACCCGGCCCCAACGTCAATACCGCGTTGCCTTTGCCGTTATGACCGTCGGTAATGACGTTTAAACGAGCGCTGATCTGGGTTTCATCAAAGCCTTTGCTCCAGTTATGCAGCGCAATGCTCAGGCCACCGTTAAGCGGTTGCTGGCTGTATGGCCATCGCCACTCCCCCTGTTTAATACTGACCTGCTGCGGGTTGATTTCCCACGGCAAGCTCGCCAGCGGTTTATCGGCTCCCTTTTCCGTCAGTGTCAGCACCCCCTGCTGCTGCTGCCAGCGCATGTCCAGCAGCAAAGGTTTTTCGAGGTAAGCGGTCTGTATTTCGCCCTGCAGTGCTCCTTGCGTCGGCATACTGTCCAAATCCAGCGGAATGGCTATCTTGCCGGTCAGATGCAGCGGCTGTGGGCTGTTTGGCGCCTTGAGCCTCAGGCTGTTCAGAGTCAGTTGCTGATGGGGATCCAACAGCGCGTCAACGCTGATGTTAGGGCCCTGATACTGCAGACGCTGGCCTTCTGCGGTGGCATGTACCTGCAGTTTGCCGGCGTAGTACTGCCATGGCAGCACCGAGAGATCCTTGATGGTGATATCCAGCAGTGGCAGTTGCTTTTGCAATTGGTCTAGCGCCAGAGGCGCACTGTTGGCGTCACCGGCGGGCAATTTTGATAAACAGGCGCTATCGACGTTCAGCTTGTCGCTGACGAGTTGCCAGCGGCCCTGCTGATAAGCCAATCGGGTTGGGCCGACGGCGGCAAGTAAACAATCCTGGGCTAAAAAGCGGGCGCCATCCAACTGCAAGGCTCCCTGCCGCCACTGTAGTTTGCCCTGCAAAACCAACTGACTGCCCTGCGGCAACCAGTGTGAGAGCACACGCGGCAGCCAGCGCGGCAGAGTTTGCCACAGCGCCAGCAGCAGGATCAGCATACTTACCACAATCCCTATGAATACTTTCAATCGCTTAGTCATTAAATGATTGTTTCATTCCTGAGTTAGCCGCCCTTTGCCCGGGCCAAAGACCCTTTAGGCTAAGTCTATGCCTGAATTGGCAATAATGATGGCATGAATTTGACATAGGGTGAAGCCGAGACCGAAGAAGATGCCCCGTACAGGGGCTTTTATAGCCATTGATGCGGGTGCTGTAAGTTTTAGTTACATATTCATCACATGAATATGACCTGTTTCAGACTTTTGTTATTGTCGTTAGATTTGATCATTAATAGTCTTGCAAGCATTCTAACAAAAGTCAGCAACCAGCTAACTGTACTAGAGAAGCCATTCCCCACACCCCCGTGGGGATTTTTTTTGGCTCAGGCCAACGAAGTTATTTCACCCCGTATTCGCCACGAATATCCGTCATGCTCCAGCGTCGCCAACTACCCTTAATTAATACCGCCGCTATTGATAACGCTTACCCGTTTTTAGCGTTACCGTAATGGGCTAACCAATTGTAGAATTTACTAAAATCTGTTAAGTTGATCACAAAATCAAGCTGGAGAAACCACGATGAAACTGGCGATATACAGCACTAAACAATATGACCGTAAATATCTCGAACTGGTGAATCAGCAGTTTGGCTACGAGCTGGAGTTCTTCGACTTCCTGCTCAGTAAAAAAACCGCCAAAAACGCCGCCGGTTGCAAAGCGATCTGCATCTTCGTCAATGACGACGGCAGCCGTGAAGTCCTTGAAGAGCTGGCGGCATTGGGCGTCGAAATACTGGCCCTGCGCTGCGCCGGTTTCAATAATGTGGATTTGGATGCCGCTAAAGAATTGGGCATCAAGGTCGTCCGCGTGCCGGCCTACTCGCCGGAAGCGGTTGCTGAACACGCCGTGGGTATGATGATGTGCCTTAACCGCCGTATTCACCGCGCCTATCAACGCACCCGCGATGCCAATTTTTCGCTCGAAGGGCTGATCGGCTTCAACATGCATAACCGCACCGCCGGGGTGATTGGCACCGGTAAAATTGGTATCGCCACCATGCGGATCCTGAAAGGGTTCGGCATGAAGCTATTGGCTTATGATCCGTACCCAAGCGAGCAAGCACTGGAGCTGGGCGCTGAATATGTCGATCTGAAAACGCTGTACGCCCAGTCCGACGTAATCACCCTGCACTGCCCGCTGACGCCGGAAAACCATCACCTGCTGGACAGCGACGCTTTTGCGGTGATGAAAGACGGTGTGATGATCATCAACACTAGCCGCGGCGCTCTGATTGACTCCTCGGCAGCCATTGACGCCCTGAAGCAGCAGAAAATCGGCGCACTGGGGATGGACGTGTATGAGAATGAGCGCGACCTGTTCTTCGAAGACAAATCCAATGACGTGATCCAGGACGATATCTTCCGTCGCCTGTCAGCCTGCCATAACGTGTTGTTTACCGGTCATCAGGCTTTCCTGACCGAAGAGGCGCTGACCAGCATCTCGGAAACCACGTTGAAAAACATTAATCAATTGGATCGCGGTGAGAACTGCCCTAATCAGCTCAATGCCTGATGATTTTAACAAGGAAGAAAATATGAAGAAGTCCATCTCAGTGGCGTTAACGGCGCTGCTGTTAGCGGGGTGCGGAATGAGCCAGAACGGTAAAACGGTGACAGAAAGTGACCTGTTGCATCATAATTTTGCGCTGAAAAGCGTCGACGGCGTGGCGGTGAAGTCGCGTCCCGGTAACGGACCCAACCTTGAGTTCGGTGAGAAAATGCATATTTCCGGTGCCATGTGTAACCGCTTCTTCGGTAGCGGCCAATTGCAGGATGGCGTGTTGACGGTGCCGGGGCTGGCTTCTACCCGCATGGCCTGCTCTGACCCGCAACTCAACCAGTGGGACTGGGTGATTGGCGACGTACTGGCTAAAGGGGCAACAGTCGCCCTCAGCGCTCAACAGTTAACGCTGAGCGGCAGCGGCCACGTCCTGGTCTATACCCAGCGAGACTGGGTGCAGTGATCCCTGTTCACCAGGCCTGATGGCCTGGTGTTCCTTTCGGCTTACCCGGCGGTTGAGCAGGCTCCCTGACCCAGGGTCCATTCTTCACACTGCTTGCCGTTCGGCATCTGGCACATTCTTACAGCCTCACCGTTTAAATTGTGGGCCACGGTTGTGGTGCCGCCCACGCTGGCGCAGTTCGCGCTGGTCTGTAAGGTATTGATTCTGGCACTGTTGCCCTGCTGCACTGGCTCTTCATTCTTGCTGCTGCATGCGGCCAAAAGCAGTACGGCGCTGGCCAGCAACCATTTTGATGTCGTCATTATTCCACTCCTGAACCCGGAACTACGCTGTGTAAAATCGCCATTGCTGATAACTCGCATCACTTTATGCGGACGCGTTTTGTTATCTTTGATGCAAACCTGTTTAATCTAGCCTGATATATAAATAATGAAAATATATTCCTGCAATTATTTGGCGTTTATTTGAGCACTGTGATCTTTATTAGGGTTCCCTGGGGGGTCACCCGCGTGCCTGGACAGCCACAGAGCGGTCTGAGCGAAGGGAGCTGTGCCGGTTTGACGGAGAGATTGGGGGGGCAGTAAGACGGACTGGGAATGGTCAAACAACAGTAACAAAACAGCGCCTGTTTTGTTACTGGGTTGATATAACTAATTCATTATTTTCAGTTATTATTACTGAGACCTTCAGCCAGCGTCACTGAATGTCACGCTGGCTATATTTACCTTAAAATAACAATTAGTGCGCCGCCGTTTTCGACAGTAAATTAATCACCAGTACACCGGCAATAATTAACCCCATGCCAAACACCGCCGGTAGATCCAGCTTTTGCTGATAAACAAATACCGCCGCTATCGATACCAGAACAATCCCCATGCCCGACCAGATTGCATAGACAATGCCCAATGGCATGGTTTTCACCACCATCGACAGCCCCCAAAAAGCAACCGCGTAACCGACCACCACCACCAGTGACGGCCACAGACGGGTAAAGCCTTCAGAGGCTTTCAGCATGGTGGTGGCGATGACTTCCGCCACAATCGCCATGGTCAAATACATAAATCCGCTCATCGTTTTTTCTTCTCTAAGTTCACCTGTTCAACAGTATGACGTGCCGGAAATAAATTGTCGTTAAACAACCGCAACAATTCTTCGTCATCGCGCAGTTTTAATTCAGGAAATATCAGCTTACAGCAATTTTTGTCGATTTTTGCTCCGCCACACAAACGCGATAAAGGGCCAATATATCCCTCTGCTAGACTTTGTTAATTACTGCGAGAGGTGACTTTTGCAGCTTTTTGAGCAATGAAAGGTAAAGTCGAATGATTACTACAGATGGTAATAATGCAGTCGCTTCCGTCGCCTATCGCGCCAGCGAAGTGATTGCCATCTACCCGATCACTCCCAGTTCGACCATGGCAGAACAGGCGGATGCCTGGTCCGGCGACGGACGTCAAAACATCTGGGGAGACGTACCGCGAGTGGTAGAAATGCAGTCGGAAGGCGGAGCGATTGCCACAGTGCACGGTGCGTTGCAGACCGGCGCGTTGTCGACCTCGTTTACCTCATCGCAGGGCCTGCTGCTGATGATCCCGACGCTGTACAAACTGGCCGGTGAACTGACGCCGTTTGTCCTGCACGTTGCCGCACGCACCATCGCCACCCATGCGCTGTCGATTTTCGGCGATCATTCCGATGTGATGGCGGTACGCCAGACCGGTTGTGCCATGCTGTGCGCCAGTAACGTGCAGGAAGCGCAGGACTTTGCATTGATTTCTCAAACGGCGAGCCTCAACAGTCGCCTGCCGTTTATTCACTTTTTTGATGGCTTCCGCACCTCGCATGAAATCAACAAAATCGTACCGCTGAGCGACGATACCCTGCGCCAGATGCTGCCGCAGGAGGCGATTGATGCGCACCGCAGCCGCGCGCTGTCGCCAGACCATCCGGTGGTGCGCGGCACCTCCGCCAACCCGGACACCTATTTCCAGTCACGTGAAGCGACCAATCCCTGGTACGACGCGGCCAGCCGGCACGTGATTGATGCGATGGACAAATTTGCCCAGATCACCGGCCGGGCCTATCAGCCTTTCGAATATTACGGTCATCCGCAGGCCGAGCGCGTGGTGATCCTGATGGGTTCCGCTATCGGTACCTGCGAAGAAGCGATCGATGCCCTGCTAACCCGTGGCGAAAAAGTCGGCGTACTGAAAGTGCGACTGTTCCGGCCATTCTCCGCACAATACCTGCTCAACATGCTGCCGGAGAGCGCCAAGAAAATCGCCGTGCTGGACCGCACCAAAGAGCCGGGAGCGCTGGCCGAACCCTTGTATCTGGACGTGATGACCGCACTGGCCGAAGCCTTCAGCCGTGGCGAGCGCACCAGCATGCCGATGGTGATCGGTGGTCGCTATGGGCTGTCCTCGAAAGAGTTCGGGCCAGACTGTGCGCTGGCAGTGTTTAACGAACTGACGCTGGACAAACCGCGCCCGCGCTTTACCGTCGGTATTTTTGACGATGTGACCGGCCTTTCTCTGCCGCTCAGCGAAGAAACCCTGCCGCCGCGCGCCTCGCTGGAAGCGTTGTTCTACGGCCTGGGCAGCGACGGTTCGGTTTCCGCCACCAAGAACAACATCAAAATCATCGGCAACAGTACGCCACTGTACGCTCAGGGCTATTTTGTCTACGACTCGAAAAAGGCCGGTGGCCTGACGGTGTCGCATCTGCGCGTCAGCGAGCAGCCGATTAACTCGGCCTATCTGGTCAGCCGCGCCGATTTTGTCGGCTGCCATCAGTTGCAGTTTATCGATACCTACCAGATGGCAGAACGCCTGAAACCCGGCGGTATCTTCCTGCTCAACACGCCGTACGGTGCCGAAGAGGCGTGGTCGCGACTGCCACAAGAAGTGCAGGCCGTGCTGCTACAACGTCAGGCACGTTTCTACATCATCAACGCCGCAAAACTGGCGCGTGAATGTCGGCTCGGTGCGCGCATCAATACCGTGATGCAGATGGCGTTTTTCCACCTGACCCAAATTCTGCCGGGCGATGTAGCGTTGCAACAGTTGCAGGACGCCATTGCCCGCAGTTACAGCAGCAAAGGCCAGGATATCGTCGAGCGCAACTGGCAGGCGCTGGCCGCCACGCTAGAGGCGCTGATTGAGATCCCGCTGCAGCCGGTTAACGACAGCAGCCCAATGCGGCCGCCGGTGGTTTCCGATGCTGCCCCCGACTTTGTCAAAACCGTCACTGCCGCGATGCTGGCCGGACTGGGTGATGCACTGCCGGTATCGGCCTTCCCGCCGGACGGCACCTGGCCGGTGGGCACCACCCAGTGGGAGAAACGCAATATCGCCGAAGCGATCCCAATCTGGCAGCCGGACCTGTGCACCCAGTGCAACCACTGCGTTGCCGCCTGTCCGCACTCCGCCATTCGCGCCAAAGTGGTGCAGCCGGAGGCCATGGAGCACGCCCCTGCCTCGCTGCAGTCGCTGGATGTTAAGGCGCGAGATATGCGCGGCCAGAAATACGTCCTGCAGGTAGCGCCGGAAGACTGTACCGGCTGCAACCTGTGCGTTGAGGTGTGCCCGGCGAAAGACCGCCAGAACCCGGACATCAAGGCGATCAACATGGCACCACGGCTGGATCATCTGGCAGTGGAAAAGGAACACTACGACTTCTTCCTGCAACTGCCGGAGATTGATCCGGCACAGATCGAGCGGATCGACATTCGTACCTCGCAGTTGATCTCACCGTTATTCGAATACTCCGGTGCCTGCTCCGGCTGCGGCGAAACGCCGTACATCAAGCTGCTGACCCAGCTTTATGGCGACCGGTTACTGATTGCCAACGCCACCGGCTGCTCATCCATTTACGGCGGTAACCTGCCCACCACGCCTTACACCACCAATGCCGAAGGGCGTGGACCGGCCTGGGCCAACTCGCTGTTTGAGGACAACGCCGAATTCGGCCTGGGCTTCCGCGTGACGGTCGACCAGCACCGCAGCCGCGTATTACGCCTACTGAATACCCTGGCACCGCAGTTGCCGGCACAGCTGGTTAATGCTCTGCAGATGGAGGAGATCGCGCCGGAACCTCGCCGCAAACAGATCGCGGAACTGCGCAGCCTGCTGGCGCAGATCGAAGGTAACGACGCTCGCCAACTGGCGACCGACGCCGATTATCTGGTGGATAAATCCATCTGGCTGATTGGGGGTGACGGCTGGGCTTACGACATCGGGTTTGGTGGGTTGGATCACGTCCTCAGCCTGACCGAGAACGTCAACGTGCTGGTACTGGATACCCAATGCTACTCCAACACCGGTGGCCAACAGTCGAAAGCCACTCCGCTGGGTGCAGTCACCAAGTTCGGTGAGCACGGCAAGCGCAAGGCGCGTAAGGATCTGGGCGTCAGCATGATGATGTACGGCCATGTGTATGTGGCGCAGATCTCGCTGGGCGCGCAGCTCAATCAGACGGTGAAAGCGATCCAGGAAGCCGAGGCCTATCCGGGCCCGTCACTGATTATCGCCTACAGCCCCTGTGAAGAACACGGTTACGATCTGGCGCTCAGCCACGACCAGATGAAGCAGTTGACCGCTACTGGTTTCTGGCCGTTGTACCGCTTCGATCCGCGCCGCGCTGATGAAGGCAAACCGGCATTGGCGTTGGACTCCCGACCGCCAAACAGCAACCTGACCGAAACGCTGCTGAAAGAACAGCGCTTCCGTCGCCTGAACTCACAGCAGCCGGAAGTTGCCAGCGCGCTGTATCAGGCCGCAGAGAAAGAGCTGAAGGAGAAGTACGACTTCCTCAGCCTGCTGGCCGGTAAAGGGGAAAAAACCTCCGCCGAGTAACTCATCTGGGCGCGACCGGTTCGCGCCCCACTTCCAGCCAGCTTTGCCGCTGCGCCTCTTTTACCGCCCCTCGTACATAGCTCGCCTTCCCCTGCCATTGCGCCGCATTCTCTCTTAGGACACAATGATGAAACGCGTATCGATTAACGATGTTGTAAAAAAAGGGTACTCTTATAAATGGTACCCTTCCTGTTCCACTGGCTAATTGAGTTTATAAATCCCAGCCTGCCATGGATTTAAATTAAGTGTCGTTTCATTTTTTTTCGCAGCATGCCTGGCATCACTTTCTATAATCGTGGTGTTAATAGACATATTCTCAGGTAATTTGTAGTTTACCCTTTGCTGTTTGAAATTCACGACGACAAGATACTTTTCCGTACCGAGGGTTCTGGTATAGGCATAGACAGTATTATTTTTGGGATCCAGATCGGTGTAAGCACCATAGGTTAGTGCAGGAGTATCATGACGAATTTTGATCAACTGGCGGTAATAGTTAAATACCGAAGCAGGACTCTTAATTTGACTGGCAGCATTGATCTCTTCGTAGTTTGGATTGACCTTGAACCAGGGTTTTCCTGTGGTAAATCCCGCATTTTTGCTGGTATCCCATTGGAATGGTGTCCGACTGTTATCTCTGCTGGTCAGGCGTACATTTTGCAAGAACTCATCGGCTTTAACCTTGCCATTTTCAACGTAGTCGTGCCAAAAACCTTTGACTTCAATATCATCAAACTCATCAATGGTTTTAAAGGGATAATTGGTCATACCCAACTCTGAACCCTGGTAAATGAAAGGCGTGGCTCGCTGAGTCAGCATTAGGGTTGCAAGCGCCTTAGCTGAGTGTTCTCGCCATTGTGGGCGATCGTCGCCGAAGTGTGATACCGCGCGTGGATTGTCGTGGTTATCCAGGAAGAAGGCATTCCAGCCATACTCTCCCGCCGTGTGGTCAACTTTATCGATAGTTTGGCGAAATTGTGACAAGCTCCAGTCCTTGCGACGCCACCTTTCATCAACGTACCGATCAAGCCTGACAAGGTCAAAGGTAAAGGCCATGTCCAGTTCATTACGACGGTAGTCGAAAAACTTAATTGATTGGTCCAAGGGCACACCAAAGATCTCACCGGCTGTCGCCACGTCGTAATGGGATAAGACCTCTCGATTCATTTCGTTGATATAACGATGAATATTAGGGCCCTGGGTGTATTCCTCAGCAAAATTCGTCAACTGCTGCTGGGTAAGATTCGGAAAACTCGGGATTTTCGAATAGGTGGCCACCGTATCAAAGCGCATGCCAGAAACACCTTTGTCTAACCAAAAGCGCAACATAGCGTACAGGTCTTGGCGAACTTTGGGATTATCCCAGTTTAGATCCGGCTGTTGTTTGGCAAAATAGTGAAGGTAGTATTGATTGGTTTTTTCATCTTTTTGCCATGCTGAACCGCCAAAAAAAGAAGGATAATTATTAGGTGCCTGACCTTCTTTGGCATCTTTCCAGAAGTAATAATTGCGATAAGGATTACTCTTACTGCTTTTACTCTGAACAAACCATTCATTTTGATCGCTTGTATGATTGATGACAACATCAATCATTAAACGCATATTACGTTTTTTCATTTCAGCAATCAGACGGTCGAAATCTTCCATCGTGCCATATTCTTTCATGATTTTTCGAAAATCACGTATATCGTAACCATTATCCGTGTTCGGAGAATCATAATGCGGGTTGATCCAAATAGCATCAATACCCAAGGTTTTTAGATAGTCTAATTTTTCTATGATGCCGTTAATATCACCGATCCCATCACCATTAGTATCTTTGAAGGATCGTGGATATACCTGATAAAAAACAGCCTCCTTCCACCATGCAGGGATAGCATCCGACTGTTGAACGACTTCCTTATGGGGCAAAGATTGTGTTGTGCCGAAAGCTTGCTGACAAGAGGCTGATAATGATGTGGTTAGAAAAATTGCTATAGCGGTATTCAATCCATGACGAGGCATTACATTACTCTCCAAATATTTCACTTATGAAATCATAGTCAATCCAATATTCTCCACGGTGTTTAGAAATGTACGTTAATTTAACTATCATTTAGTGACAAAGAACTCACCTGCTCTATTCGGCATTTTTTAAATTATGTTCTCTAACAGGTCACAGGTAAAGGACAGAGGAAAAACAAAGTGATATTTACTGCAAAAATGGACATGAGCGACACACAAAGCTGAATCGTGTTAGCTTTTACTCGATACACGCATTAAACAACCATTAATTCGCTATAATAAAAAACAATTTCGATATAACCTCATTTATACATTAATTAACCGAAGTTATGGTTAGCGTGAAATTAATTTTTCAGAGACATGCATTTTGTAAACTAACCACCTCAATACAATATGGCGCGAACATCACTTGTTGGGTTGCTTTACTTATCTCTCTGCTGACGTATCTTTTGCAAAGACGCTGGCATATCGTGTTATGAACATTAGCTCATTAACAGGAACAGGATGATGCGTAACCTCCCCCCTACTATTGCTCTGATTGGTCCCGGTGCGATTGGGACGACTATCGCCGCTGCACTGCACGAAGTTGGCCGCACACCGCTGCTTTGCGGGCGCACCGCACACCCGCAATTAATTCTACGTCACGATGAGGGTGAAGTGGTGGTTCCAGGTCCTGTGTTGAGCACGCCGCCAACCCGGCTCCGTCCGTTCGATCTGGTCTTTGTTGCGGTGAAAACTACCCAGGTGGTTGAGAGCGCCGGCTGGCTTGCCGCGTTATGTGATGAAAACACCGTCGTGTGTGCGCTGCAAAACGGCGTCGAACAGAAAACACTGTTGGAACCCTATGTTAACGGAGCAACGGTACTGCCTTCGGTCGTATGGTTCCCGGCACAGCGGGAGTCAGACTATTCTGTCTACCTGCGGGCCAAACCGCGTTTGACACTGCCGGATGTACCGCAGGCAAAACGGGTCGCTGATGCACTCAGCGGTACCCGCTGCACTGTTGAGCTGTCATCCGATTTCCTTTCGGTCGCCTGGCGCAAACTATTGCAGAACGCGGTCGCGGGTCTGATGGTTCTTGCAAACCGCCGTGCGGGGATGTTCTCACGCGGGGATATCACGAAGCTGGCACTGGCTTATCTGCATGAATGCCTGACTGTCGCACGCGCCGAAGGTGCGGTACTTAACGATAACGTTCCGCAAGAGATCGTTGACGGTTTTCATCGTGCGCCTGCGGACTTAGGTACCTCCATTCTTGCCGACCTTCTGGACTGTCTCCATTTCGGTATTTTGTGCCCCTTCGCCTTATATGAACCTTGTCACAAAACGCGCATGAAGTTTTTAGCCTGTAACGAACAAGGTTGCACAAGGCAATCTTGTTAATGGCCCGTTACAGCCTGTCGCAACCAATTGTTAACCGGGATTCATGCGCCAAACGCATCGGCCCATGAGTTTATTGCGCTTATTTACTTCATTTTCCTGCTCCAGTCTGCAGCAACAGACGCGGTAAAAGCGTCAATGACAAACTGGAGATAAAGATGCATTCCTCTAACGCACCCATGACGATTAGGGCAAGAACCAGCGCGATACTGCGTGTGACCTCTGGCAACTTTTTGGAGCAATTTGATTTTTTCCTGTTCGGATTTTATGCCACCTACATCGCCCATACATTCTTTCCGGCCAGCAGTGAATTTGCCTCGCTGATGATGACCTTTGCGGTCTTTGGCGCGGGTTTTTTGATGCGTCCTATCGGTGCAATCGTGCTGGGTGCGTACATTGATAAAGTCGGCAGACGTAAAGGGCTGATTGTGACCCTGTCGATCATGGCCGCGGGTACTTTCCTGATTGTCCTCATCCCCTCTTATCAAGCCATCGGGCTCTGGGCACCGTTGTTGGTGCTGGGTGGTCGTTTATTACAAGGCTTCTCAGCGGGTGCTGAGCTGGGCGGCGTTTCCGTGTACCTGGCTGAGATTGCCACGCCGGGCCGTAAAGGTTTTTACACCAGTTGGCAATCTGGCAGCCAGCAAGTGGCCATTATGGTGGCGGCTGCCATGGGCTTCGCACTGAATGCCGTCATGGAAGAAAGCGCCATTCGCGAATGGGGCTGGCGTCTGCCTTTCCTGTTCGGCTGCCTGATTGTTCCTTTCATCTTTTTCCTGCGTCGCAAACTGGAAGAGACCGAAGAGTTCACCGCCCGCCGCAACCACCTGGCGATGCGCGACGTGTTTAAAACCCTTTTAGCAAACTGGCAGGTGGTTATCGCCGGCATGTTGATGGTCGCCATGACCACCACCGCGTTTTATCTGATCACTGTATATGCACCGACCTTCGGCAAAAAAGTGCTGATGCTCAGCGCATCAGACAGCCTGCTGGTGACCTTGCTGGTTGCGATATCCAATTTCCTCTGGCTACCGGTAGGCGGCGCCCTGTCGGACCGTTTTGGCCGTAAGCCGGTCCTGGTTACCATGGCGTTGCTGGCCCTGGTCACTGCGTATCCGGCGCTTAGCCTGCTTGCTGAAGCCCCCAGCTTTTCCATGATGCTGGCGGTGCTGTTGTGGCTGTCCTTCCTCTACGGCCTTTACAACGGTGCCATGATCCCGGCGTTAACGGAGATCATGCCGATAGAGGTCCGGGTTGCCGGTTTCTCGTTGGCCTACAGTCTGGCAACCGCTGTTTTTGGCGGATTTACGCCGGTTATTTCTACCGCACTGATTGAGTACACCGGCGATAAGGCCTCACCCGGTTACTGGATGAGCTTTGCTGCAATATGTGCATTACTGGCGACGCTTTATCTGTACCGTCGCAGCCCGTTATCACTACAAACCGCACGTTAAATCAGGGATTACGTCATGCAAAAAATTTATCGTTCACTCCTCGCTGCGCTGGTGATTTCGTCTGTCAGCACGGGAGTCTCGGCCAAAGAAGTGACCGTCATGATTTCAGGCGGGTTCAAAGCCGCGCTGGAAAAACTGGCGCCAAAATTTGAAGCAAAGAGCGGCGACACTATCATTTTGGTATCCGGCCCCTCTATGGGTAAGACCCCTCAGGCGATCCCGGCACGCCTGGCGCGCGGAGAAAACGCGGATGTGGTGATTATGGTAGGTGATGCGCTGAAAAGTCTGGAAAAGGATAATTGGCTGCAGCCGGGTTCGCGAGTGGAGTTAGCCGACTCCTCGATTGGTATGGTGGTCAAACAAGGTGACCCCAAACCCAATATCAAAACGGAGGCGGACCTGCGCAATACCCTGCTGCAGGCCAAATCTATCGCTTATTCGGACAGTGCCAGCGGCCGCTATGTCAGCAGCCAACTGTTCAAAAAACTGGGTATTGAGGACCAGATGAAAGAGAAGGCGCATATGATTGAGCGCATTCCGGTGGCATCCGAGGTAGCGAAAGGGAAATATGCTGTAGGTTTCCAGCAGGTGAGCGAACTGCTTCCGGTGCCGGGCGTAACCTTTATTGGCGAACTGCCTGAAAATGTACAGTACATTACTCGTTTTGCCGGCGCGGTCACTGCTAAAGCAGAACATCGCCAGGAAGGCAAAGCGCTACTGGACTTTCTGTCTTCCGCCGAGGCGAAAAACACCATTCGCGCCACTGGAATGAGATCCGTTAAGGCTGAATTGCCGGTTAAACAGCGTGATACTGTTCAGTGATTAACTTTTCCAACTCGGCGGCAACGTAGGACTGCATGCGCCCACTGCGCCTGATCAGGCCAACCGTGCGCTTCACCACCGGGTCAGTCAGCGGCAAGTGGGTCAGCACTGAATGCTCTGACGTCGGCATCGACATAGCGGGCACGGCGGCAATGCCGACTCCCGCTTCAACCATGCCCAGCATGGTCGTCACATGGCGGGTTTCGCAGATACTGGGGCGCTCAGGAATGATGTGTTCCAGCATCTTATCCAGCAGATTGCGGTTACCTGAGGTCTTATCCAGCCCCACATAATCCTGCTGATAAAACTCGCGCCAGGTCAGGTTTTTTTTACTGGCGATGGGATGATCGCGCCTGCAGGCAGCCACGTAGACATCCTCCACCAACGGCAGAAATTCGATATTGGATTGCAGGTTTCTCGCAAAACAGATGCCAAAGTCAGCCTGACCACTGGCAACCGCTTCAATAACATTACCCGCGCTGCTGTCGATAAGCTTAACGCGTACCCGTGGATAGCGGGCCTGGAAACGGCGAATCACATCGGGCATGAAATAGTAGGCCGCCGAGGGCACCGTAGCGACGGTGACCAGCCCTACGCGGTCCTGGCTGACCTTATTGATATCCGCTAATACCAACTCAACATTCGCCAGGAGCTGATCTGAACGCTCAGCGAAAGTCTGCCCATAGAGTGTCAACGTGACGCGCCGGGTCGTTCTGTCGAACAACTTGATACCCAGCGCGGATTCCAGCTTCTCTATCCTGCGGCTCAGTGCTGACTGTGAAAGGCAAATAGACTCCGCGGCAAGCCGAAAATTACCGTATTCAACCAGGGCTCGGAAGGCATAAAGATCGTTGAGATCGAAATTCACGGGCATAGCGGCAGACAATCCTTTCAAGGGTAGCGAGGGCTTAAAGAAAAGATGATAGCCGCATATTGGACAACGGCAACCCTTAAAGACTGACCGACATTCGCCACCGGCGCGCTACTTGGGGGATCTGTAACCAGGCAGAGTGGAATTTCTATTTCAGTACGACTAAAACCTGAACTGTGTTGTCGCAGAGGAGCAATACGGGCAGTATGGATGCTGCCTGAAACAATAATAAATAAGGGATTTTAATGTTCCGAAGATCGACTCTGGTGACTTTACTTCCGCTGATGACGTCGGTATTCCTGCTGACAGGATGCCCCCCTGCTCCGGATCTGACACAGTGGCAGCGTCCTGATACGGATATCGACGGCGTGCGCGTCGCGATGGGTAAATGCGGCGTGCAACTTCCCGGTTCCGATATTCCCAAAACGGATAATGAATCCGTTCTGTATTACCAATGCATGGAGAATATAGGGTTTACCCGTAAAGACGGATTCAAAATTTGCAGCGTTCGTGTTTACCATGATACGCCAGCCTGCCTAAAACAAGAGCAGGGGCACCCCTTGAGTCAGAGCCAGCTAGAAGCGCTGCCTTTTGTCGCAGACAGGGGTTTTCATCCGATTAAGCCGGATTCAGGCGTGAGCAAGTTTTCCTTGATTACCTGGCGTAAAGTGGGGGCCTCGTTGCATTTTTCTCATGAAGTTGAAAACGATAAACAAGCACTGGCGGTGATGTATCAATGCGGTTATCCGCAACCTTTGGGCTCGGTACCTTACGTGCCGACGCTGCTCAAAGCCGCTAATGTTCAGCGATGCATGCTGGATAAAGGTTTCGAGCCGAAAAACAAACTCAATCTGGTATGTCGCAATTACCCGCAAGTCACGGGCTGCCCAAAAACATAAAGCTTCCCCGAACTTACCCCGAAGAAGCTGTATAGATGACCTGCTCACGCTTGATTAACATACTTAACTGTTCGTAACTTCCGCTTCTGGCTGACGGTCAAATCAAATGCAATTACACGCATGAATTATAAGGTCTTGGCTCACTGCACCATATAAACGTCTCATCGCAGTTTATTGGAACTATTCCGTAAGCCGCTTGCCAGTTGAGTAAACACTTCAATAATTTTTGGCAGCGCCCGTTGCGGATCGTCGCTCGCAGCAATCCAAAGTGCGGAATTCAGCGCGGCACTGTTTAACAGATGTGCAGCGGCATCCGCGTCAACCGATTTAAGTACGCCGCGTTCGATCAACTTTATGACAGTCTGGCGGGTGGATTCGAGGCAACTATTCTGGCTGGGCCATTGTGCCGGATCCCCAAGGAAAGCCGGACCATCAAGCAGAACGATGCGCCTTACTTCTGTGTCCAGCGCCATCTTAATGTAGGCAATCCCTTCAGCCAGCAGCCTTTCCCAGTCGTCACCGGCATTCGCGGCGGCGGCTTTGGCTCGTTGTGCCATTTCACCATCTACTTGAGCAACAACAGCGGCAAGCAGCCCCTTTTTATCACCAAAGTTGTGGTATAGCGCCCCGCGTGTCAGGCCAACGCTGGCGGTTAATTCATCCATTGATACGGCAGCAAACCCCCTTTCGGCAAAGGATTTCCGCGCTGCCGTAATCAATTTGGCGCGGTTCTCTTCCATTGTTTCGGCGCGGCGTTTGGCAGCCATACGATCTCCTTTTTGACAGACGTAACGAATGTCATTTGACATACGCAGCGTATGTGTGATTAATTCAACATACGCCGCGTATATTAAATCAATTTTGCATACCGCGCATCCCGCATCACACATTGGCTTAAGAAAGGAAATTCCATGATCCAGCGTGAACCTATTTTTCCTGCTAATCGCCATGCTCTCTATGAAGAGCACGGTTATTCCGCCGCGATCCGTTCTGGCGATATGTTGTTCGTTTCCGGTCAGGTTGGCAGCCGCGCCGACGGTACGCCGGAGCCGGATTTTGCCGCGCAGGTGCAACTTGCGTTTGATAACCTGGCAGCGACTCTTGCAGCAGCGGGTTGTACGTTTGACGACCTGCTTGATGTCACCACCTTTCATACTGACCCGGAAAATCAGTTTCCGACGATCATGCAGGTGAAACAGTCCATTTTCCCGCAGCCCCCTTACCCGAACTGGACAGCCGTTGGCGTTACCTGGCTTGCGGGATTCGATTTTGAAATTAAGGTCATTGCCCGAATTCCAACATCAACCTCCGCAGGTTGACAGACCGTAATGTTAGTGACGTCTTCATCAACGGGATGAGGACGTCACCATGAAAAGTTTTGTTTCAGAACCGACATAACGTCTGCTCTGGCACCGTGGATGCAAAGCTGTAGCATTCAGCCGGAAGCCTGGGCACCGTTTGCAGAAGATTAGACCATGCAAGCCGCTGTGAACTAAATTCCCCCAAACTTCAAAACATTCGGAGCGCCGTCTAAAAACCGTCTTGACTCATTCCCCACACCTATAATACTGTATATAAACACAGTAAATTAATAGGGCAGTAAATCATGTATAAGGCTTCGAGCAGCACTACTGTGGTCAATCAAAAGCAGCTGTATTTTCTCCAGGATTGACAATATATGGCTAGAATGAGTGCATTTGGGAATCCTGCGCAAGACTATATACACGCGAGGATCGACCTCAACGAGTACTGCATTAGTCATCCTTCGGCGACCTACTTTTTGATCGCCTCTGGGGAAAGCATGATCGAAGCCGGGATCACCGACGGATCCCTGTTGGTTGTCGACCGAAGCATTGGCGCCTGTCACGGCGATATCGTGATCGCCAGCATCGCAGGCGAGTTCACGGTTAAACGTCTCTGCCTGCGTCCTGTCAAACAGCTTGAACCAATGAATCCGAACTTCCGGCCAATACCGCTGCGGGATGGCGGCGATGATCCGAGCATCGTCGGCGTGGTGGTTTCAACCATCACCAGGCTGAAATAATGTACGCCCTGGCCGATGTAAACAGCTTCTATGCGAGTTGCGAAACGCTGTGGCGTCCGGATCTGCGTGGTCGACCGGTGGTTGTTCTGTCTAACAATGACGGTTGCGTGGTAGCGCGAAGCAAAGAGGCAAAGGCCCTGGGCCTGAAAACCGGCGCGCCCTATTTCAAAATAAAGCGCGATTTTGAGCGTGCCGGCGGTATCGCATTCAGCAGCAATTACGAGCTGTATGCCGATATGTCGATGCGAGTGATGGCCGTGTTCGAAGAGATGGCACCACGAGTCGAAATTTACTCCATCGACGAAAGCTTTCTTGACCTTGACGGGGTACAAAACTGCGTCGATTTGGCAGCGTTCGGGCACCAGCTACGGACCAAAGTGCTACGTGATACCGGGCTTACCATAGGCGTGGGTATCGCCCAGACCAAAACCCTGGCAAAGCTGGCGAACTTCGCAGCAAAAAAATGGGAGCAAACCCACGGCGTGGTTGACCTTTCCAGCCTGGAACGGCAGCGAAAATTGATGGCCTTGGTGCCGGCAGAAGAAGTCTGGGGTATCGGACGGCGTCTCACCAAAGAACTGCGGAATATGGGGATCGAAACCGCACTGCAACTGGCGGATGCAAGCACCACAATGATCCGCAAGCATTTCAGCGTGGTGGTTGAACGCACGGTGCGTGAACTGCGTGGTGAACCCTGCTTGTCACTTGAAGAATTTGCCCCAACCAAACAGCAGATCATTTGCAGTAGGTCATTCGGCGATCGCGTCACTGAGTACAATGATATGCATCAGGCTATCTGCATGCACGCTTCACGCGCAGCAGAAAAACTGCGCGAAGAGCACCAATATTGCCGGAATATCAATGCATGGGTTAAAACCAGCCCCTTCTCAACCAACGAAAAATATTACGGCAACACCGCGAGCATCAAGCTCAGCACGCCGACGCAAGATACCCGCGACATCATCGCCGCCGCGATTCGATGCCTTGACAAGATTTGGCAGCCCGGCCATCGCTATCTAAAAGCCGGCGTTATGCTGCAGGACTTCTATTCGCAAGGCGTCGCTCAGTTGAACCTGTTCGACGAGTATCAGCCGCGCCCCAACAGTGAACGCTTGATGGCAGCCTTGGATCAGATCAATCAGTCCGGGCGCGCTGGAGTCTGGTTTGCCGGACAAGGCAATCAACAGACCTGGTCGATGAAACGTGAATTTCTCTCCCCCGCATACACCACGCGGGTCAGCGATTTACCGCATGCTCGCGTGTACTGAGGTCGACAAGGCGTCTTTGCGGTCATGAAATAAAGGAATAATGACCCAATCAGCCTATAGAATGCTAAACTCGCTGCCTAAAACTTCATGCCCATAGTGCCCCCAATTGAGAACGAGCACGATTTAAATGTCAGAACAACAAACAGTTAGTCAAAAAGAGCAGTACAACCTGAACAAATTGCAAAAGCGCCTGCGTCGTAACGTGGGCCAGGCGATTGCCGATTTCAACATGATTGAAGAAGGCGACCGTATCATGGTTTGCCTGTCCGGCGGCAAAGACAGCTACACCATGCTGGAGATCCTGCGCAACCTGCAGCAGAGCGCACCGGTCAATTTCTCACTGATTGCGGTCAACCTCGATCAGAAACAGCCTGGTTTCCCCGAGCATATCCTGCCGGCCTATCTGGAAAGCCTCGGTGTGGAATACAAGATTGTTGAGGAAAACACCTACAGCATCGTCAAGGACAAGATCCCGGAAGGCAAAACCACCTGCTCACTGTGTTCACGCCTGCGCCGCGGCATTCTTTACCGCACCGCTACCGAGCTGGGAGCCACCAAGATTGCCCTTGGCCACCACCGTGACGACATTCTGCAGACGCTGTTCCTCAACATGTTCTACGGCGGCAAACTGAAAGGCATGCCACCTAAACTGATGAGCGACGATGGCAAACACGTGGTGATTCGCCCGCTGGCTTATTGCCGAGAAAAAGACATTGAGCGTTTCTCGGTTGCTAAAGGCTTCCCGATTATCCCGTGCAACCTGTGCGGTTCGCAGCCCAACCTGCAGCGCCAGGTGATTGGTGACATGCTGCGTGACTGGGATAAACGTTATCCGGGACGCCTGGAAACCATGTTCAGCGCAATGCAAAACGTGGTGCCTTCGCACCTGAGTGACTACAACCTGTTTGATTTTAAAGGGATCCACCACGGTAGCGAAGTGGTTGACGGTGGCGATCTGGCCTTTGACCGTGAAGATCTCCCGATGCAGCCGATCGGCTGGCAACCGGAAGACGCGGATGAAGCCGTCCCGGTCCGTTTAGACGTTCTCGAAATCAAATAAGCCGTTTTGCCGCCCGTTCTCCGCGGGCGGCTCTTTCCCTTCATCAGTTGTCGATCCCGCTCGCAATTTCAGCAGAATTCATCGGACAGTGCCGTTTTTATCCTATACTGTGTTTTTATACAGTCACCCTGGAGATTACCGATGAACATCACTCCCTGCTTGTCTCACGTTTCTCTCGGCAGCAATAATTTTGACGCCGCAGCCGATTTTTACGATCGCACTCTCGCCGCACTAGGCTGTCGACGGGTGTTGGAACACCCTGGTGCCATTGGCTATGGGCGCGATTATCCGGAATTCTGGCTGCAAGTGCCGATCGACGGTAAACCGGCCACGAACGGCAATGGTCTGCACGTGGGGTTTTTCGCCACCAGTAAACAACAGGTTGATGATTTCTACCGCCATGCGCTGGAGGCCGGCGCGACAGATGAAGGGGCCCCCGGCTCACGGCCGCACTATGGTGAAGCCTATTATGGCTGCTTTGTTCGTGACCTGGACGGACATAAGATCGAAGCCAGTTTCTGGGATGAAAGTGCAGCCTGACGGGGTAAATTGCAGACAAAAAAATGCCGGTGATTAAACCGGCATCGTATGAATCAATGTGCTATGCAGTAATTCTAAATATAAGAAAGTAAGACAATTATGGAGCGCAACGCCCATCGCTTGACGTTGCATTCACCTGCGAGATAGATCATGCCCCATTTCCCCCCGGCAAAAGTTGATATCGCTCAATGTTAACCGGGTTATCGGCGCTTTTTGGCTACAACCAGCGGCGCCGCTTCAGCCACCAGCCCAGACCGAACACCAATCCGGTCAGCGTCAGGCAAAACGCAGCAAAACCGAAAGGATTGCCACCGCCGGGAATGCCGCCCAGGTTAACGCCGAATAACCCGGTCAAAAAGGTGGTAGGCAAAAACACCATCGCCAATAGCGACATGGTGTAGGTACGACGGTTCATGGCATCAGCCATCACGGTAGTGATTTCGTCAGAAAGGATCGCGGTGCGCGCAATGCTGCCATCCAGATCGTCCAACCCGCGCCCCAACCGATCGGCAATGTCCTGCATACGGCGACGGTCGTCATCATTCATCCAGGGCAAGCGATCGCTGGCCAGCCGAGAGAATACGTCACGCTGCGGTGCCATATAGCGACGCAGTACGATCAGTTGTTTACGGATCAGTGCCAACTGCCCACGCTCAGGAACCTGTTGTTCCAGCAGCGAATCTTCCAGATCGATGATTTTGTCGTGCAGATCCTCGATAAACTCACTGGCGTGGTCGGTCAGTGCATCCGATATTTCCACCAGCCAGTTACCGCTGTTGGTCGGCCCGCTGCCAGTTTGCAGATCGTTCACTACCTGGTCGATGGAATACACCTTGCGATGACGGGTGGAAACAATCAGTTTATCGGTCATGTAGACGCGGATAGTCACCAACTGATCCGGCCGCGAGTTGGCATTAAAGTTAATGCTGCGCAGCGTGATCATGGTTCCCTCACCCACTTTACTGACGCGCGGCCGCGAGCTCTCCCCGGATAGCGCCTCTCTTACCGCATCCGGTAGCAGCGGCGTGGTGGTCAGCCATTCGGCGCTGGCGGGGTGTGCATAATCGAGATGCAGCCAGCAAGGCTCGTCACAGGTGACCTTATCATCGTCATCAATCGATGTTACGCCACCCTTGCCATCGAGCTGGTAGGCATACACTGCGTCAGGAACCTGTAACTCGCGCCCCTCAATGACTTCCATTCCTCATCCCCTCTGCTTTTCAGTTATTCCAGAGTCTAGCGTTAATGGTAGGCGGATCAAAGATGAAGCCGTGCGAATGCTGCACCTGGAACGGCCTTATACGCTAACATGGATAAATAACGCACAATGCACGGCCGGACACCCGATGAAATCCACTTCGATATTCTTGTTAGCCTCCGTTTTGGCATTTGCTCCGGCGTCGTTTCATCCGCTGTTTGCCGCAGATAACTCACTCAACACTATCGCTGATGCATATCAGGTCAAATTGGGTAAGTCGGCAGGCAGCTTGCCTTACTTCATAGCGAAATCCCATGGTCCCACACCACACAACGCGTTAATCGTGCTGCACGGACATCCCAGAGACGCGGGGAAAACCCTGGCTGCGGCGCTGAAAGCTGCTCAACTTGCCGCCAAAACCGACGGCACATTGTTGGTCGCTCCGCTGTTTCCGGTTAGCGATGCGCAGGCGACACGTTGCCATTCGCCTGGCGTTCCTCCAGCGCAGCCAGGTGACGCTCTCTGGAGTTGCAGTTCCTGGATAGAAGGCGGTTTGGACCACCAGGGTAATACCACCTCATTTGCCGCTGTTGATCGGCTGATTGTCGAATTGAAAGGAAAATGGCCAAAGCTACAGTCGGTCACCGTCGCCGGTTTCTCCGCCGGGGCGCAATTTGTGCAGCACTATGTCGGGTTCGCCCATCCGCCTGCCGGCGTGAAGGTGCGTTACGTTATAGCCGACCCCGGCAGTTGGCTCTATTTTGATAACCACCGGCCACAGCCGATAAAAAATGCCCACCCCGCCGACTGGCGCGACTGTAGCCAGCAAAGAAACTGCAGCTTTGATTGGGTGAAAGTTAACAGTGACGCCTGTCCGAAGGTCAATCGTTGGAAATACGGCCTTGAGGCCATTCCGGCCTTTCTCGATCAAAATCGTGCATCGGTGCAGCAGCGTTACGCTGCAGCAGATATCACCTATATTGAAGGCGAGAAAGACAGCGGGAATTCACCCGGTACCTTCTACAAAATACTCGATAAGTCCTGCGCGGCGCAGTCTCAGGGCCCCTATCGACTGCAACGTGGCCTGGCCTATGCCGCTTACGACCGACGCTTTATTGCTCCGCACGCCAAACGTGATTTGCTGATTGTTCCCGGCTGCGCACACGACGTAAGCTGTGTATTTCCTTCAACGACGGCGCGTGCTGCCTTGTTTGCCACTCCATAAATTACGCCATTCCTCTGCCACAAAAATAACAAACCCCGCAATTAGCGGGGCTTGATGAAAACTCATGGGGATACCGCAACCTGTCAGTGTTTCAAAATATACATCGTCTGACTGTAAGCCACGTCTTCCGGATTGGTGATCGGGTAGCCTTTCACCCAGGGTTTGATCAATCGGCCATTGGTATACTGATAAATCGGTGCGATTGGTGCCTGATCGGCGATGATCTGCTCCAGCTTATTGTAATCCGTGGTCAGCGCTGCCGGATTGGTTTCATGACTGGCCAGCGCCAGCAGCTTATCGTAATCCGCACTTTTGAATTTGGCGATGTTACCACTGTGGGTTGAGCTCAACAGCGACAGGAAGGTCGAGGCCTCATTGTAATCGCCGACCCAGGAGGCGCGTACCACGTCGAAATTACCGGTGTTACGGCTATCGATGTAGGTTTTCCATTCCTGGTTTTGCAGTTTGACGTCGATACCGAGCGTTTTCTTCCACATTGAAGCCACGGCAATGGCGATTTTCTGGTGACTTTCCGAAGTGTTATACAGCAGCGTCAACTTCAGCGGATTGTTCGGGCCATAGCCGGCCGCCTGCATCAACGCCTTAGCCTGCGCGTCCAGTTCCGCCTGCGGCTGTTGCTGCAACAGGCTCACCTCCGGCTTAAACCCGGCGGTGACGTCTGGTGTGAAGTGGTAAGCCGGTTTTTCACCGGTGCCCAACACTTTCTCGGCGATAATTTTGCGATCAATAGCGTAAGACAATGCCTTACGTACCCGAACATCGTTAGTCGGCGCGCGTTGGGTGTTGAAGGCATAATAATAGGTCCCGAGTTGATCTGGGGTATAGACCTGGTCCGGAATGTCTTTCAACAGCTTTTGGTACATATTCTTCGGGAAGGACTCGGTGATATCGATATCGCCGGCCAGATAACGTTTGGTGGCGTTGGATTCCTGGTTGATCGGCACAAAGGTCACCTTGGTCAGCACCGTATGCGCATGATCCCAATAGTGCTCGTTTGGCGTCAGGACCAGCTTTTCGTTGACCACCCGTTCCTGCAGTTTAAACGCGCCATTACCGACCAGATTGCCGACCTTGGTCCAGTCATTGCCAAATTTCTCCACCACTGCCTTGTTGACCGGGAACAGGCTGAAGTTGGCGGTCAGGCTGACAAAATACGGTACCGGTTTGTTCAACTGCACTTTAAAGGTGTAATCATCCAGCGCCGTGACGCCCAGCTTATCGGCGGGCAGTTTGCCGGTAACGATCTCATCCGCATTTTGAATGCCAGCCAGTTGGGCAAACCAGGCGAAAGGAGACAGATTTTTCGGCTCGACCAGCCGTTGCCAGCTATAAACAAAGTCTTTCGCCGTGACAGGGTCACCGTTAGACCAGCGCGCATCTTTACGCAGGGTGAAAATATAGGTTTGGTTATCGGTGGTTTGCCAGCGCGTGGCCACGCCTGGGATCACCTTGCCGTTAGCATCCTGATTCACCAGCCCTTCAAACAGATCGCGTGCCAATTGCGCTTCCGGCAAGCCTACCGCTTTGATCGGATCGAGTGAGGCCGGTTCATCTTTAATGTGGCGAACAATTTCCTGTTTTTCCGCCAGAGTGGTACCTGGGGGAACCTGCGCCGCCATAGCGCTGCTTAACCCTGCGCCGATCGCCACGGCACACAGCGCCAAACGAAAACCTTGTTGAATTTTTTTTCTCGTCATTCTGATTCATCCCCGTTAACCATCTGAATTTTTTATCTTATAGCACAAGATTAGTCTCACCTAGAGTTCTAGGCGGACAAGATGTAAAAACTGGGGGCCAGGCAATAAAAAATGCCCGCACGACGATGTCGATACGGGCATTTCTCGCTTAACGAACGTGATTAGTCGTAAAGGTGAATACTATTGATGCGGTAGCTGAATTCCTCACCCTCTTCTTCATCAAAAATGGTGAAGAAACCTTTCTCGGCCAACGGCTTGGCATGGATATCGGTTTTCTGCATCTGACGTGACTCGGCATCGTCAAAACCATAGTCGAGATAGAAGCTGTTTTTCTGGTAGTCGACGTGCAGGGTAAACGGATAGTTGGACTCATCGCCACGCCCGTCATCGTTCTTCACCACGCCAAACCATTCACCCTGACGGATCTGGTTTTCCTCGTCCACACCGCACAGCAGCGTAATGGTATCCTGATCATTTTCGCTATAGCTGGCAACTATTCTGGCTACTGGCATGTTAAATCCCCTGTTGGGTAATTGGGTTAGCTTTGCCGATAGTATAACAACAGCGAACAAAATAGCTGGCGTGGTTTTATTAGCTTCACCAATCAATATTCAGCACGGTTTTGCCGCGTGAGCCGCCAGCCTTACTTTGCGCCAGCATTTCCGGTGCCTGTTTAATCGATACCAGACGTTCCACCGGTACCTGCAACTCCCCACGCGCTACGCTCTGCAACAGTTGCTCCAGCTCATCCGCGCTGATCTGGGCCTCAAGGTTGCCGCCGCGCAGGCCCTGTTGCTGCATCTGTTCCGGAACTGCCGACCAAATGGTGCTTAGCGCCACACCGCCCTTGCGCAGGATGACCAGCAATGCGCTGAAAGCCTCGGCATTGCTGACCAGATCGATCATGCCGTCAATGCCCTGCGGATATTGTTGCTGCACCTGCTGCAGCACGGGTGCCCGGTGATGATCAATCACCTTCTCAGCCCCCAATTCACGCAGTGCGGCTTCGGCATCAGCCCCGCCGGTAGCAATCACTTTCAGCCCCTGACGTTTGGCCAGTTGGATAACGAAACGCCCAACCCCCCCGGTCGCCCCCACCACCAGCAGCGTCGCGCCCGCGGGCAGTTGCAACTTTTCAACCAGTTTTAGCGCGGTACCGGCGGCAATCGGCATGGCCGCCGCCTTGGTCAAACTCACCTCATCAGGCACCTTTGCCAGCACCGCACGTTGGTCAATCGCCGCATACTCGGCGTAACTGCCGGCACCAACAATGCCGAACATAAACTTACCGGCCACCCGCTCATTGACGCTGAATCCAGTGACATCATCAGCAACGGCCTCAATCACGCCAGCACCGTCAGTGCCGATCACCAAAGGAAAAACATGCGGCAATTTTCCTTCCAACATGCCGTCGGCTATCCGCCAGTCAACCGGGTTCAGCCCGGCAGCGGCCATTTTGACCAGTATCTGTCCGGGTTGTAGCGAAGGTTTGGCGATCTCTACCTGTTCTGGCGTAGCACCAAGCTGTTTGACTGCAATGGCTTTCATGATGAGCTCCAATTATTTGTTCACGATAGAGCCAGTGTAGCGAAGCGGGTATCGTCCGCCAGTCATCAATAATCGGACTCACTGTTCAAGAATTTAGGACAATTAATTTTGTTATCAGGTGAGAAATTGCTCTGGGAAAGTTAAGCGAAAGCGTAATACACTGAATAAAATGATAATCACTCTCGACCTTTAAATCAGGGAACCATCATGATCCAGCATCGACCGCGCAGTGACCGTGGCCAATTGGCCGTTGCAGGAGAGAATTACGGCAGTTCGCTGTTGGGCGCACCGCTACTTTATTTTCCGGCGGCCGTCAGTGGCCCGGAAACCGGGCTGATTATTGCCGGCACCCATGGTGATGAAAGCGCCGCTATCGTTACCCTGTCCTGCGCATTACGCAGCATCGCACCCAATCAGTTGCGTCACCATGTGGTGCTGGCGGTCAATCCCGACGGCTGCCAGCTCGGGCTGCGCGCCAATGCCAACGGGGTCGATCTGAACCGTAACTTCCCGGCGGCCAACTGGCGCTCCGGTGATACGGTTTACCGTTGGAACAGTGCGGCGGAAGCTCGGGATGTTAAACTCTCGACCGGCGGCCGCCCCGGCTCCGAACCGGAAACCCAGGCGCTATGCCATCTGATCCACCGGTTGAAACCGCACTGGGTGGTGTCGTTCCACGAGCCTCTGGCCTGTATTGAAGACCCGGCCAGTTCCCAGCTCGGCGTTTGGCTTTCGCATAAATTTGCCTTGCCGCTGGTCACCAGCGTCGGTTATGAAACACCGGGGTCATTCGGCAGTTGGTGCGCCGATTTGTCACTGCCCTGCATTACTGCGGAATTCCCCCCGATCTCGGCCGATGCCGCCAGCGAAAACTACCTGGACGCGATGGTAGAGTTACTGACTTACCCGGGTTAAATCGGTTGTGGGGCGAGATTAATCGCCCCACATTCAAACGCCAGCCCTGGTTCAGCGTCATTCGCCAGCCAGGTTGGGCCGTCCAAATCGACAAATCGCGCGCCCGGTGCCAGCGGCAATGCGGCATTGATCGCCCGCGAAGTGCAAAGCATACAGCCGAGCATGATGGCGAAGCCCTGTTCCCGTGCCGACTCAGCCAACGCCAGCCCCTCTGTCAGGCCGCCAGTTTTATCCAGCTTGATGTTAACCATCTGATAACGACCTGCCAGTTTGGGCAAGTCACCTCGGGTATGGCAGCTTTCATCTGCACAAATGGGCAACGGGTGAATAAAGTTTTCCAGTGCGCTGTCATCCGTCGCCGGCAGCGGTTGCTCCAGCATCGCCACGCCCAGATCGGCCAACAGCTGGCAGCGCGCCGCCAACCCTTCCGCCTGCCAGGACTCATTGGCATCGACAATTAACGTGGTATCCGGCACCGCCGCGCGGATCGCCACCAGTCGTTCGCTGATCAGATGGTTATCCAGTTTGATTTTCAGCAACCGCGCCCCTTGCTGTTCAAGTTCACGCGCGGCGAAAGCCATGGCTTCCGGCGAACCGATGCTGACCGTTTGCGCCATCAAAATACGTTCCGGTTCTGCAACACCGCTGCACTGCCAACGGCTCTGGCCACTCAGTTGACACTCCAAATCCCACAACGCGGAATCCACGGCGTTACGAGCAGCACCAGCCGGCATTAGCTGCTGCAGTTGCTCACGCGTCACACCCTGTTCGACAACCGGTGCCACTTCCGCCAGCAATTCCATCACCGAAGCCTCACTTTCACCGTAACGCGGATAAGGCGTGCATTCACCGACCCCCCGTACGCCCTGTTGCTCAATTTCGACCACCACCACTTTGGCTTCGGTACGGCTGCCGCGGGCAATAACAAAAGCTGTATGTAATGGCCAGGCTTCTGGATAAAAACGCATGCTTCTCATAACGGCTCCTGAGCGGAAATTACGCATAATATCGGACGAATACGCGGGTGATTTT
This sequence comes from Serratia sp. BW106, assembly GCF_002607755.1. NCBI lineage: Bacteria > Pseudomonadati > Pseudomonadota > Gammaproteobacteria > Enterobacterales > Yersiniaceae > Serratia > Serratia sp. BW106. The sequence continues at coordinate 89,971 of NZ_MCGS01000010.1, read as the reverse complement.
TTGGACACACTCTAATATATACAACTATTTAGCAAACTATATATATCCAACCTACAATTGTTGACATAAACTGATGCCAGGGTGTGAACCTAATGTTAAAGGCGGCCGAAAGGCCATTTTATTAGGCTCATGCCCTTTGTATAAACACTTGTAAAAGGAATCAAGCTAATGACTCAGACAGTACATTTTAAAGGCAACCCGGTTAGCGTTGCAGGCCACCTGCCCCAGGCTGGCGAACAAGCCAAAGCCTTCTCGCTGGTTGCCAAAGACCTGTCAGACGTAGCGCTGAGCAGCTTCGCCGGTCAACGCAAAGTTCTGAACATTTTCCCAAGTATTGATACCGGCGTTTGCGCGACCTCAGTACGTACATTCAACCAACTGGCCAGCGGCCTGGATAACACCGTAGTGCTGTGCATCTCGGCTGACCTGCCGTTCGCACAGTCACGCTTCTGCGGTGCAGAAGGCCTGGAAAACGTGGTAACCCTGTCCACCCTGCGTGGTGCTGAATTCAAACAGGCTTACGGCGTTGAGATCACCGATGGCCCACTAACGGGTCTGACTGCGCGTGCGGTTGTGGTGCTGGATGGCCAGGACAACGTGCTGTACAGCGAACTGGTGGATGAAATCACCCACGAGCCGAACTACGATGCGGCGCTGGCTGCCCTGAAGTAATACCAAGAGGCCGACGAATGCCGGCCTCTGAGAGTTAACTGTAGAAACGGGCGCTTATGGCGCCCGTTTTTTTATTCTTCGTTTTCACCGGTAGGCTTACGGCTGCTAAGGCCATATTCGCGCAACTTATTGGCAATCGCGGTATGTGAAACCCCCAGGCGTTTCGCCAGTTTTCGCGTACTTGGGTAAGTACGGTACAGCCGTGTCAGCACCGAGCGTTCGAATCGCTTGCTGATATCGTCAAGCGATCCATCCATAACCTCATCGCCGAGTGACATTTCAACTTCAAACTCCGGCAGTACGATGTCCTGCGGGCGCAGTTCGAACCCTTCAGTTTGCGTCAGCGCGCGGTAAATCGCGTTCTTCAACTGTCGCACGTTGCCCGGCCAGCCGTATTTGCTGAGGAAACTGCCCAGATCGTTCGCCAACTTCGGCCGCGCGACACCCTGCTCATCGGCAAAACGCGCCACAAACAGCTCGGTCAACGGCATGATGTCCTGCGGACGCTCACGCAGCGGCGGAATAGTGATGGTCAGCACGTTAAGGCGATAGTAAAGATCCTCACGGAACTCACCACGCTGTACCAGTTCGGTCAGGTTTTTCTGCGTCGCGCAAATCACCCGGACGTCCACGTGCACTTCGTGTTCTTCACCCACACGACGGAAGGTACCATCGTTAATAAAGCGCAGCAGTTTGGTCTGCATGCGCGGCGACATCTCGCCGATCTCATCCAGCAGCACCGAGCCACCGTGAGCCTGCTCGAAGAAGCCCTTCTTGCCTTCCAGCGCATTCGGATAGGCGCCAGGCGCATGGCCAAACAGCTCACTTTCCGCTACGTCATCCGGCAATGCGGCACAGTTCAGCGCCAGGAACGGCTGCTTGCCACGCGGGCTGCGCAAATGGCAGGCCCGGGCCAGAATATCTTTGCCGGTACCGGTGTCGCCGACAATCAACAGCGGCGCATCCAGCATTGCCAACTTGCGTGCCTGCTCCAGCACATGGCGCATTTTCGGGCTGGCGGCAACGATATGATCAAACTCGGTATCGTCGTTCACCGACAGATTCTGTAACTGGCGTCCCATACGGGCCGTGGATTTCAGCATCACTACCGCGCCTACGGTGGCATTCTGCTGGTTTTCATCTTCCAGGTAGATAGGTGTGATATCCATCAGGAAGTCCTGACTGCGGATCACCACCCGTTCAGATTGCGGCGTCGTCTGTTCGCTCTCCAGCCAGCGGTTAAAGTTGTAGCCGCCAATCAAGGCTGTGGCTGTCTGGTTACGGATTTTGTCTTCGCTAAACCCGAACAGCGCCTGCGCCGCCGGGTTGGCCAGTTCGACTTTGCCCTTCATATCGATCGAGAACACCGGTTCCGGCATCGACTCCAACAGCGCGCGCAGTGCGCGGTGTTCGCGTTCAGATGGCATGAAATTCACGGTGCGTACATCGGTCACGCCGGCAATGCGACGGATCTCGACCATCAGCGCGCGGAAGGTGTCAAAATCCAACTGGGAAAAATTGAGGTAAATGCGGCCGATAGGATCGATTTCGATGCCACGTAAATCTATGCTGCGCAATACCAAAAGATCGAGTAACTCTCGAGTCAGACCGAGCCGGTCTTCGCAAAAAACTTCCAAACGCATCAGTATTGGCCTTATCTCTGCAGGTGCGGGGATGACTGATGACGATGATACTCTCTCACCCCGAGCGGTAGAAGCAATCTGTCAGCAAAAGTTGACAGAACTCTGATTTATCGCTGTTGTTGATGATTTTAAACGCAAGTGAATGACACCATCGGCGTCATTTTAGCTTATCTGTAGAGAGTTATCACAACCACCAATAAATTTGCAGATAAATATAATGCATTTACAGGGCGATCGTCTTTCGTCAAGTGAGGGTTACGTATTGGTGTTAGCGGGGAATGATTGCTGCAAGAATGAACAGCGGCGCCTGGGTGAGCGCCGCTGACAGATTATTTGGTTTTGTTATCGCTCTTTTTCAGGGTGTCTTTCAGTTGGCCAATCAGTTGGCTGCGGAAATCACCCAGCTTCGGTTTTTCCCCCTCCAGCCAGGGCAGCGGACGACATAGCTCCATCGCCTTGATACCCAGTCTGGCGGTCAGCAAACCGGCACCAATACCCTGCGCCGCTCGGGCGGACAGTCTGGCAGCCAGGTCTTGTGACATCCAGTCCATTCCCACTTCGCGTACCAGTTCGGACGCACCGGCAAAGGCAATATTCAGCAGCACCAGGCGGAACAACCGCAAACGGCTGAAGTAACCCAGTTCGATACCATACAGCGCCGCGATGCGATTGATCAGCCGAATATTACGCCAGGCGATAAACGCCATATCCACCACCGCCAGCGGGCTGACGGCGATCATTAACGTGGATTCTGCGGCTGAACGGCTGATTTCACGCCGCGCCTGATTATCCAATACCGGCTGCACCAGCTTGGCGTACAGCGCCACTACCTCACGATCGTTTTGAGTTTCATGCAGCGAAGCCTGCCAGCGTTGCAATGCCGGATGTCCCTGATCGAGGCCGGCCTGGCGCGCCAGCTTCTCGCAAAACTCACGCCCTTTGCCCAATCCGTGGCTGTGTAACAGCTCGCGTGCCACATCTCGCTCTTCTGCCCGTTGACGCAGACGATACAGCCGACGCCATTCGGTCACCACCGAACCCACTCCGGCAAAGACAATCAAACCGCCCGCGACACCGCCGCCTATAGCAATCCAATCCTGTTGCACCCAGGCGGTATGTACCCATTGCACGCCCTGTGCCACCACACTGACGCCGAACAACGTCAGCCCGGCGGTGACCATTTTGCGCCACAGGCTGCGTTTGGGTTTCAGCGCCGCGTTGATAATGCCTTCAGCGCGCCCTTCTTCCTCTTCCTGCTCCAGTTCCGGTGCCGCCGGGAAAAAACTTTCCGCCTGCTGTTCATCGAAGGCCACATTGGCGCGTAACACCGGCTCCTGCGGTGGCTGCAGCGGCTGTTCGAAATCGATACGCGGTTTTATCGGCTCGCTCATCGCAATTTATCTCCCAGTAAAAACTCCATCACCGCATCCAGACGGATATGCGGCAATGGGCTATCCACACTCATCGCGCGGGGGCGAAACTGATCAAAATGGAAGCCCTGATTTTGCCAGAACGTCGGCCCCGGTAAACGCGCCGGCACTTCGCCGGGGAACACGGTCAGCGGCGCTCCGTCGTTCAGACGGTTGCCTTTCAACGCAGGGATGCGCTGCCCCTGATGGTCGACAATGCCACTTTCGGTAGCCTGCACCGAGGCCAGCCCGACGCAGTCCATGCTGATGCCCTCAAACGCCGCGTTCTGCCACGCTTCCTGCACCAGCTGTTGCAGCAACGACACCAGATTGGCGTGCTGATCGGCAGTGATATGATCCGCCTTGGTGGCGGCGAACATCAGTTTATCGATGGTCGGCGAAAATAACCGGCGAAACAGCGTGCGCTTACCGTAGTGGAAACTCTGCATCAGTTGGGTCAGCGCCAGCCGCATGTCGTTGAACGCTTGCGGGCCACTGTTAAGCGGCTGCAGGCAATCCACCAGCACAATCTGACGATCGAAGCGGACAAAATGCTCTTTATAAAAGTTTTTGACGATGGTCTGGCAGTAATAGTTGAACCGCGCTCGCAGCATGCCGATGTTGCTGTGCTTATCCGCCTGCGCCAATTTGGATTCACCGAGACTGTCGACATTGGGCCAGGGGAAGAACTGTAATGCCGGTGCACCGGCCAGATCGCCCGGCAGCACGAAGCGGCCCGGCTGAATAAAATGCAGCCCTTCACTTTTGCAACGCAGCAGGTAATCGGTATAGGCCTGGGCGATGGCCGCCAGCTTGTTTTCATCGGCCGGGGCCAGCGGATCGCAGCTTTTACACAATTCCAGCCAGGGCTTGGCCCACTCGGCGCGATCGCCCTGCAGCAGACCGGCCATTTGCCGTGACCAGGCAAGATAGTCCTGTTCCAGCATCGGCAAGTCCAACAACCATTCGCCGGGGTAATCGACAATCTCCAGATACAGCGTTGAAGTGTCTTTGAAGTGACGCAGCAATGAGTCGTTGGAACGGTAACGCAACGCCAGGCGAATTTCGCTGACGCCACGCGTCGGGGTTGGCCAGCTCGGCGGAGTGCCATAAAGCTGTGCCAGCCCTTCATCATAGGTAAAACGCTGAATGCCGAGATCGCGTTGCGGAATGCGCTTCACGCCCAGCAGACGTTCTTCACGCACCGGCGAGAACAGCGGCATACGCGCACCGCTGTGAACGTGCAGCAATTGGTTGACGAAAGCGGTGATAAAAGCGGTTTTACCGCTGCGGCTCAGGCCGGTCACCGCCAGGCGCAGGTGTCGATCCATCCCGCGGTTGACCAGCGACGTTAACTCATTTTGCAGTCGTTTCATTGTTCTCCTTGGCATAACGCCCAAATACCTTGTTCAGGCCTTTGCGGAACAGCGGTTCCAGCACCAGCGCCAGGACAAAGCGAATCGGTTTGCGACCCACGGTACGCAGCAGCCAACCGGCCGCCCCTGCCGGGCCGTAATTCAGTAACGCTATGATGATGACTTTAGACAATGTCTTCAACATTGTACCGGCTCCTTGTTTAAATCCACCGGATTTAACGGCGTTTACGGCATAGGTTTTTTTCATTATCAATGCCCTCCGGCACAATTTTGTTCAACAGGATGATGTCAGCTGCAATGCCTGACCTGCGCCACGCGCAGGCCATTGCACTCAAGGCGGGGTTATAACTTGCGGAAACGACTCTGTACGCCGAAGGTATCCGACGTGACATAACGCTCAACCTGCCGCAGTTGCTGTTCGCCACTGCCCAGCTCGTACTCTAATTGGTCGAGCAACTGGCGCGGTGTTTTTTGCTGTTCGCCGTCAAAACGGCTGGCTGGCGCTTCATCCAGCACGAACACCAGGGCGAAATAGGCGATCAGGGTGAAGAAGAACAGTCCGAAGAACATCGACAGCACCACAATCACTCGGATCAGGCGCACCGGCACGTCAAAATAATGGGCCAGACCGGCGCAGACGCCCTTCAGCATGCCTTCTTCAGGGACGCGATAAAGCTTTTTACTGCCCAGAGTGTTGTTCATCAAGACTGTCTCCAGTTCGGGTGTTCTGCATCGAGGATCTCTTCCAGCGCCTGAATGCGTTCACGCATGCGCTTGGCATCTTCCGCCAACTGCGCCAGACGCTGCATTTCCTGATGGCTCAGTTGAATGCCGTTTTGTTGCCGATTGCTGTAATGCAGCCAAAGCCAAATCGGTGCGACAAACAACACAAAGATTGTCAACGGAATGGCAAGTAATAGAGCACTCATTTCTTTTCCTTCTTAATGCGTCTTGGTGAGCGGCCACATCACCGTGGCCGCTGTCGCCTTACTCAGAGCGGTTCATTTTCGCTTTCAGCGCCGCCAGCTGCTCACTGATGGCATCATCGGCTTTCAGCTCGGCAAATTCTTGATCCAGAGACTTCTTTTTACCGATGATGACGCTTTCCGCCTCGGCTTCCATATGGTCGATGCGGCGTTCGAACTGCTCGAAACGTGCCATCGCCTCATCCAGTTTGCCGCTGTCGAGCTGACGGCGTACGTCGCGGGAAGATGATGCCGCCTGGTGACGCAATGTCAGCGCCTGCTGGCGAGCGCGGGTTTCGGTCAGCTTGTTTTCCAGCTCGCCGATTTCGCTTTTCATGCGCGCCAGCGTTTCTTCTACGGTAGACACTTCATGGGTCAACGTAGAGATCAGGTCGGCCACTTTTTGTTTTTCGATCAGGGCCGCACGGGCCAGATCTTCTTTCTCTTTGCGCAGCGCCAGTTCGGCTTTGTCCTGCCAATCGCTAAGCTGGTTTTCACCCTGCTCAATGCGGCGCAGCAACTGTTTTTTCTCCGCCAGCGCACGCGCTGAGGTAGAACGCACTTCAACCAACGTGTCTTCCATCTCCTGGATCATCAAACGGACCAGCTTTTGTGGATCTTCCGCCTTATCCAGCAACGTATTGATGTTGGCGTTCACGATGTCGGCAAAACGAGAAAAAATACCCATAATTCACTTCCTCTTGGTTCTGATGGCGTCTGAAGCGCCGCGTTAGGTCATACAGATTTCCCTAAGACTTAATCAAAACTCGTGCCAACTTTTATTTCATTGAATAACAACAATTATTTGTTTTTGACTCTCTGCGGACTTACTGTAGAGTGATTATTTTCACCAAACATTGGCGAATTTCATCATGAGCGAACAGTTAGAAAACCTGCTGGGCGAAGCAAATGCCTTTGTCGAAGTATTGGAGCAAGTCTCGCAACTGGCAAAGTTGAACAAACCGGTGTTGGTGATCGGCGAGCGCGGTACCGGTAAAGAATTAATTGCCCACCGTTTGCATTACCTTTCCAACCGTTGGCAGGGGCCGTTTATCTCGCTTAACTGCGCGGCGCTGAATGAAAACCTGCTGGACTCCGAACTGTTCGGCCACGAGGCCGGTGCCTTTACCGGCGCACAGAAACGTCATCTTGGTCGCTTTGAACGTGCCGACGGCGGCACTTTGTTTCTCGATGAGCTGGCCACCGCCCCAATGCTGGTACAGGAAAAACTGCTGCGGGTAATTGAATACGGTCACCTGGAACGCGTTGGCGGTAGCCAGCCGCTGCAGGTTGATGTCCGGCTGGTGTGCGCTACCAATGACGACCTGCCTGCACTGGCGGCGGCGGGTAAATTCCGCGCCGACTTGCTCGACCGTCTGGCATTCGACGTGGTGCAGTTGCCGCCGCTGCGCCAGCGGCAGCAAGACATCATGTTACTGGCCGAACACTTTGCGATTCAGATGTGCCGCGAGCTGTCGCTGTCGCTGTTCCCCGGCTTTACCGAACGCGCCAGAGACACCCTGCTCGGTTATCACTGGCCGGGCAACGTGCGTGAACTGAAAAACGTGGTGGAACGTTCGGTATATCGGCACGGTACCAGTGACAGCGCGTTGGATGAAATCATCATCAATCCGTTCGCCCAACGGGAAACCCTGCCATTGCCCACCCAACGCGAGACGGGTGATGAACGTCCCACACTGCCGCTGGATTTGAAAACCTGGCAGTTGGCGCAGGAAAAATCGCTGATTGAAGCGGCGCTGCAACAGGGAAGATTTAATCAGCGTAAGGCGGCGGAGCTGCTGGGGCTGACCTATCACCAGTTGCGCGGCATGCTGAAAAAGCACGCATTGTTGCAAAATGGCGAGGTAGAAGAAGAATAACAGGCAAAAAAAAAGCCAGCACCCGAGCTGGCTTAAAAAACACTGGAAGCAATGTGAGCAATGTCGTGCCTTTCACAGCAGAGCCACAAGCTGTGGCCTTCCGTGAACTGCCAGGTGATGATAATAGTTCTCAGTATCACCTGTAAAGCACTTTGTTGAGAATTTTTCTCATTACCACACTGTCATTGTGCAATTACCACTCAGGGAAGGGATCGGCCATCTCATGCCAATAGTCCACCCCCGCGGCCATTTCCTCGTCGTTCAGCAGGCAGGCATCCAGTAAACGCGTTATTTCGGCCTGCTGCAGATTTTGACCGATAAACACCAGTTCCTGACGCATATCACCAAAAGGCTCGACCCATTTTTCCCTAATCTGCGCCTGAGTCTCTTCATCCTGCGGCCAGTTATCTTGCGCAATGGCACGCCAGAAAGTCCCCGCCAGCCCATAGTGGGCGATGCCACCGGCCTGGCTCCACTGGCCAGCCTGACGCGGACGCGTCGCCAGCCAGTAGAAGCCTTTGGACCGCAGCAGCTTGCCACCGCCCCAGTCGCCATTGATCACCCGATAGAATTTATCCGGTGCAAAGGGTCGCCGCGCCTGATAGACAAAACTGCTGATGCCGTAGTTTTCCGTTTCCGGCAGGTGCTCGCCACGCAGCTCTTTCAGCCAACCCGGTGCCTGCTGCGCTTTGTCAAAGCTGAAGCTGCCGGTGTTCAACACCGCCTCCAGTGGCAATTTACCGGGGGAGATGGCGATAATATTGGCATCCGGATTCAGGCTGGCGAGCAGCGCCATCACTTCGCCCTGCTGTTCCGCAGTCAGCAAGTCGGTTTTACTCACCAGCATCACGTCGCAGAACTCAATCTGCTCGATCAGCAGATCGGCCACGCTGCGTAAATCATCCTCGCCCAGGCTTTGCCCCGCTTCCTGCAGCGACTGTGCCTGCTGGTACTGCTGGATAAAGTTAACCCCGTCCACCACCGTGACCAGGGTATCCAGGCGGGCAAAGTGCGACAGGCTTTCCCCCTGCTCGTCCTCAAAAGTGAAGGTCTCCGCTACCGGTAAGGGTTCGGAGATGCCGCTGGACTCGATCAGCAGATAATCAAACCGGCCGGCCTGCGCCAGTTCACGCACCGAGATCAGCAGATCTTCACGCAGCGTGCAGCAAATGCAGCCATTACTCATCTCCACCAGCTTCTCCTGTTGGCGATCGAGCTGGACTTCGTTCTCGACCAGCGCGGCGTCAATGTTGACTTCGCTCATGTCGTTGACGATCACCGCCACGCGCATGCCCTGGCGATTATTCAAAATATGGTTCAGCACCGTGGTTTTACCGGCTCCGAGAAAGCCGGAAAGCACGGTTACGGGTAATGGATTCATGGCAGTCCTCACTCAAAACTCATTGCGTAATGCCTGGTAGCCGCGCACCAGTTCGATGTTGGTGGCAGCCACCTCTTCAGAAAATTGCAACGCGCCGCGATCGACCTGCGCGTAAAGCGACAGATCGCTGTCAGCGCCGACGCGTTCGGTTGACGGGATATACAGGTTTTCCGGCAGCGTCACACCGTCCACCACCGCGTTGTAGCGCACCACACAGCCGGAACCGATATGACAATTGAACAGCACGCTGTTGAAGCCGATAAACACCCGATCTTCAATGCGGCACGGGCCATGGACGATGGCGCGATGGGCGATAGAGCTGAAGCGGCCGATGGTGACCGCCGCACCGCTTTTCGAGTGGATCACCACGCCGTCCTGAATATTGGAATGGGAACCGATAATGATCGGTTCCATGTCCCCGGCTGAATTCATTTCATCCGCGCGGATCACCGCGTACGGCCCAACGTAGACAAAGTCTTCGACAATCACCCGGCCACAGATAATGGCGGTGGGATCGATATAGGCTTTCGGCGAGACCTGAGGCAGGTGGCCACTGGGGTTTTTACGCAGCATTTCCCGGCTCCTGCCAGTTCAATTCCGCCACGGCATTGTGGGCGTGCAGGCTTTCCTGATGCTCCACCCGCAACGAAAACGCGCGCTGATTGCACTGACTGCGTAGCATCCGATACAGGCGGCGTGCAGCATCCTCACAGAACATCAGGTTCTGGCCGTTAGCCAAGGCAAATGCCTGCTCGTCCTGACGTTTCACCAACGTCTGTAGCGGTGTGCCCAACGCATGCTCGATGCGATCGATTAAATTGACCACCGGCAAGGCGACTTCGTCCTCATTCAGCGTGACCGTCACCCAGGCCCAACTGCGTTGGCTGTGCGGCGTGGCAGGCATACCCTGTTCGCCCAGCCAGTCAATCACCTGCTGTTGATCGACTTTCTCGGGTGACTGTTCGAAATCAAACTGAAATTGCTGCTGTGCCAGTTGACGGCTAAGCGCCGCCGAACTCGGACAGGTGGAGGAATAAGGCACACCGACCGTCAGGGACAGGGTCAGTTCGCTGGTCAGCGTGGCGTCAATTTTCAGTGGATAAGCTTTCCAGCCACGCTGTGGCGACAACAACGCCGGGCGTGACAGCAGCAGTTCGCCGCTGATACTCAGGTTGGCGCGGTCGCTGTTCTCCGGCTGCGACGCCAGAAAGGCCTGCAGTTGATCGCTAATACGCTGCGGCGTCAGTTCGCCCTGGGTTAATTCATCCAACGCCAGGTAGAGGCGCGACATATGTATCCCGCGCGCACCCTGGCGACTGGCTCGCAGATTGATCCCGGCATTGACCTTTGCCATCAGCGGCTTGCCTGCCAACTCCAGCGGCAGTGCGATCCCTTGCATCCCTACCCAATCGAGCCCAACCTCGCTCATTGCGCCCTGCCAGGCCTGCGCGTCCGGCAGCGGTTGGCGTGGTGGAAGTGCAACCATGTTCATACATCCCCTTGCGATTATCAGTACATTGCCAGAGAACGGTAACATGATTTTGTTATGTTATAACATATCAATTGTAACTTTTTTGCCGATACGGGGGAATTGTTCAATCAAGTAGCAGAAAACTCAGCCATTTTGCTCAATGGATTGGGCTGTTCGCCAGAGTGCGATACACTAATGCTATTGCTTATTAACCCATGAAGCCTCTATGCGTGGTTTACCCCTTTGGATTTTGTCGTTGAGTTGCCTGGCGGGCACCGCCCTGGCCTCAACACCTCCTGCGCCCACCGCGGCTCCTCCGTTGCCGGACATCCGCCAGAGCGGCTTTGTCTACTGTGTCAGCGGCATACTGAACACCTTTAACCCGCAGATGGCCAGCAGCGGCCTGACGGTCGATACCCTGGCTGCACAGCTGTACGACCGCCTGCTGGATGTCGACCCCTATACCTACCGCCTGATCCCTGAGCTGGCGCAAAGTTGGGAAGTGCTGGATAACGGTGCGACCTACCGCTTCCATTTACGCAAGGACGTGCCTTTTCAGAGCACCGCCTGGTTCACACCAACCCGTAAACTGAACGCCGACGATGTGGTATTCAGCTTCCAGCGCGTGTTTAACCAAAAGCACCCTTATCATGACGTCAACGGCGGCGAGTATCCGTACTTTGACAGCCTGCAGTTTGGCGACTCGGTGCAAAGCGTGAAAAAGCTCGACGACTACACGGTTGAGATCCGCCTGCAAGCGCCGGACGCCTCTTTCTTATGGCATATCGCGACCCACTATGCGCCGGTACTGTCGGCGGAATACGCTGACGACCTGACCCGTGAAGGTCGCCAGGAGATGATCGACCGCGAACCGGTTGGCACCGGCCCCTTCCTGCTGAATGAATACCGCTCGGGGCAATATATTCGTCTGGCGCGCAACGACGTCTACTGGAAAGGCAAACCACGCATGCCGCAGGTGGTCATCGACCTGGGTGCCGGTGGCACCGGCCGGTTATCCAAGCTGCTGACCGGCGAGTGTGATGTGCTGGCCTACCCGGCCGCCAGCCAGCTGTCGATTCTGCGTGATGACCCGCGCCTGCGCCTGACGTTGCGCCCGGGGATGAATATCGCCTATCTGGCCTTCAACACCCGTAAACCGCCGCTCAACGATTTGAAAGTCCGTCAGGCGATTTCGCTGGCGATCAACAACCAGCGTCTGATGCAGTCGATTTATTACGGCACCGCAGAAACGGCCGCCTCCATTTTGCCGCGCGCCTCCTGGGCGTACGACAATGATGCGCACGTCACCGAGTTTGATCCGGCCAAATCACGCGAAATGCTGAAACAGGCCGGCATTGAGTCACTGAACCTTCGTCTGTGGGTACCTACCGCGTCGCAATCCTACAACCCCAGTCCGTTGAAAACCGCCGAGCTGATCCAGGCCGATTTGGCCCAGGTAGGGATTAAAGTCACCATCGTGCCGGTCGAAGGCCGCTTCCAGGAAGCACGGCTGATGGAGATGAATCACGACCTGACCCTGACCGGCTGGGCCACCGACAGTAACGATCCGGACAGTTTCTTCCGTCCATTACTGAGCTGCGCGGCAATCCGCTCGCAAACCAACTATGCTCACTGGTGTGACCCGGGGTTCGACGAAGTGCTGCAAAATGCCCTGCTGTCACAGCAGTTGGCGCAGCGAATTGAAAACTATCAGAAGGCGCAGAAAATTCTCGAACAACAACTGCCGGTGTTGCCGCTGGCGTCTTCATTGCGCCTGCAGGCCTATCGTTACGACATCAAAGGACTGGTACTGAGCCCGTTCGGCAATGCGTCATTTGCCGGCGTGTTCCGTGAATCTGCGGAGGGGCCGAAAAAGTGATTATCTTTACCTTACGTCGTTTCTTGCTGCTGCTGATCACCCTGTTCTTTCTGACGCTGGTCAGCTTTAGCCTGAGCTATTTCACACCGCACGCGCCGCTGAACGGTGCCGCCCTGCTGGACGCCTACCAGTTTTACTTTGTCAGTCTGTTGCACTGGGATTTTGGCGTCTCCAGCATTAACGGTCAGGCTATCAGTCAACAGTTGGCTGAAGTGTTCCCGGCAACCATGGAACTGTGCATTCTCGCTTTCACCCTGGCGCTGTTTATCGGCATTCCGCTGGGCATTATTGCCGGCGTGATGCGCGGTAAATGGCAAGATACGGCCATCAGCACCTTTGCGCTGCTCGGTTTTTCAATGCCGGTATTCTGGCTGGCGCTGCTGCTGATGCTGTTTTTCTCACTGCACCTCGGTTGGCTGCCGGTTTCCGGCCGTTTCGATTTGTTGTATCAGGTTAAGCCGATCACCGGTTTCGCCCTGATTGACGCCTGGTTATCTGATTCACCCTATCGCAGCGAAATGATCGGCAGTGCATTGCGCCACATGATTTTACCGATCGCCGCACTGGCGGTAGCACCGACCACCGAGGTGGTGCGTCTGATGCGCATCAGCACCGACGACGTGCTCAATCAGAATTACATTAAGGCCGCCGCGACCCGCGGGTTATCCCGTTTCACCATTATCCGCCGCCACGTATTGCATAATGCGTTGCCGCCGATCGTGCCCAAGCTGGGGCTACAGTTCTCTACCATGCTGACGCTGGCGATGATCACCGAAGTGGTGTTCAGTTGGCCGGGCCTGGGGCGCTGGATGATTAACGCCATCCGCCAGCAGGATTATGCGGCGATCTCCGCCGGTGTGATGGTGGTCGGCACGCTGGTAATCACCATTAACGTGCTGGCCGATATTTTGGGCGCTGCCACCAACCCACTGAAACATAAGGAATGGTATGCCCTTAGATAACGTATACCGCGAAAAGAAAATGCCGAGTCCGCTGCTCTACACCTGGCGGATTTTTTACGGTGATGCACTGGCGATGATTGGCTTCTACGGCGTGATAGCGCTGCTGCTGCTTTCCCTGTTCGGCAGCCTGCTGGCGCCTTATGCGCTAGACCAACAGTTCCTGGGCTATCAACTGTTGCCGCCTTCCTGGTCGCGTTACGGCAACGTTTCCTTCTTCCTCGGCACTGACGACCTGGGCCGCGATATTCTCAGCCGTCTGCTGGCGGGTACCGCCTCTACTTACGGTGCCGCACTGCTGGTCACAGTGGCGGCCGCCATTGTCGGGGTGATCCTCGGGGTGTTTGCCGGCGTGACCCGCGGTTTTCGTTCTGCGGTGCTCAATCATATTCTCGACACCCTGCTTTCTATCCCTTCGCTGCTGCTGGCGATTGTGGTGGTGGCGTTCCTCGGGCCCAAGCTCGAACACGCCATGCTGGCCGTCTGGCTGGCGTTGTTGCCACGCATGGTGCGCACCATCTACAGCGCAGTGCACGACGAGCTGGAAAAAGAGTATGTCGTCGCGGTGCGTCTGGACGGTGCCTCTACGCTGCAAATTTTGTGGTACGCCGTGATGCCAAATATTGTGGCGGTGCTGGTGACTGAATTTACCCGCGCGCTGTCGATGGCGATCCTGGATATTGCGGCCCTCGGCTTTCTTGACCTTGGCGCACAGTTACCCTCTCCGGAATGGGGAGCCATGCTCGGCGATTCGCTGGAGCTGGTGTATGTTGCCCCCTGGACGGTCATGCTGCCCGGGGCCGCGATCCTGATCAGCGTGCTGCTGGTTAACCTGTTGGGCGACGGTATGCGCCGCGCAATCAATACGGGGGTGGAATAATGCCATTACTTGATATCCGCAACCTGACGATTGAATTTATGACCGCCGAAGGGCCGGTCAAGGCGGTTGACCGCGTCAGCATGACGCTGAGCGAAGGGGAAGTACGCGGCCTGGTGGGGGAATCCGGCTCGGGCAAGAGTTTGATCGCCAAGGCGATCTGCGGCGTCACCAAAGACAACTGGCGCGTTACCGCGGACCGCTTCCGCTTTGACGATATCGATCTGCTGCAGTTAACCCCGCGTGAACGACGCAAACTGGTCGGGCATAACGTCTCGATGATTTTCCAGGAGCCACAGTCCTGTCTGGATCCCTCCGAAAGCATCGGCCGTCAGTTGGCGCAGGCGATCCCGGGTTGGACCTACAAAGGCCGTTGGTGGCAGCGTTTTAACTGGCGCAAACGCCGCGCCATTGAGCTGCTGCACCGGGTGGGCATCAAGGATCATAAAGACATTATGGGCAGCTTCCCTTATGAGCTGACCGACGGTGAGTGCCAGAAAGTGATGATCGCCATCGCCCTGGCCAATCAGCCGCGCCTGTTGATTGCCGATGAGCCGACCAACGCCATGGAGCCGACCACCCAGGCCCAGATTTTCCGCCTGCTGGCACGCCTGAACCAAAACAACAACACCACTATTTTGCTGATCAGCCACGATTTGCAAATGATGAGCAAATGGGCGGATCGGGTCAACGTGCTGTACTGCGGCCAGACGGTGGAAAGTGCACAGTGTGAAGACCTGCTGGCCGCACCGCACCATCCTTACACCCAGGCACTGATCCGCTCAATGCCGGACTTCGGCCGCGCACTGCCGCATAAAAGCCGGCTCAATACTCTGCCGGGGGCTATTCCCTCACTGGAACATTTGCCGATCGGTTGCCGCCTGGGGCCACGCTGCCCCTATGCACAGAAAAAATGTATTGAAACACCACGCCTGCGCCCGGTGAAAAACCACCTGTTCGCCTGCCACTTCCCGTTGAACATGGAGGAGCAATAACATGGAAACGCTGTTGGAAGTGCGCAATCTGAGCAAAACCTACCGCTACCGCACCGGGCTGTTTCGCCGTCAACACGTAGAAGCGGTGAAATCGGTCAGCTTTACGCTGCGTGAGCGGCAAACGCTGGCCATCATCGGCGAGAACGGTTCCGGTAAGTCGACGCTGGCCAAGATGCTGTCCGGCATGGTGGAACCCTCATCCGGCGAACTGTTGATTGATGACCATCGGCTCAACTATGGCGATTATCGCTATCGTAGCCAGCGCATTCGCATGATATTTCAGGATCCGAGCACTTCGCTCAATCCGCGTCAACGTATCGGCCAACTGCTGGATGCCCCATTGCGGCTGAATACCGAAATGGCCGCCCCGGAGCGCGAGCAGCACATCAATCAGACGCTGCGACAGGTAGGGATGCTGCCGGACCACGCCAATTATTACCCGCACATGTTGGCTTCCGGTCAGAAACAGCGAGTGGCGCTGGCCCGAGCGCTAATCCTGCAGCCCAAGGTGATCGTTGCCGATGAAGCACTGGCCTCGCTGGATATGTCGATGCGCTCGCAGATCATCAACCTGATGCTGGAGCTGCAGGAGAAACACGGCATCTCCTATATCTATGTAACTCAGCATCTGGGGATGATGAAACACATCAGCGATCAGGTGATGGTGATGCACGAAGGGGAAATCGTCGAACGCGGTAGCACCGCCGAAGTGTTGGCTTCCCCGCTGCATGAACTGACCAAACGGCTGATCGCCAGCCACTTCGGCGAAGCCCTGACCGCAGACGCCTGGCGGCGCGATGGCGGCAGGTTCTGATCCTTCGGTCCTGAGATGCATGAGCCCCTCACCCCGACCCTCTCCCTCTGGAGAGGGTGACGTCCGCTTAAGCCATGCCGGACAGACTTGTTGATCTACCCGGCATGGCGCTTAGCCAAAATCCTCAAATACAAATTACAATTTTGTTATATCTCATTATATTTTATTCCATTCAGTTATTGATTAGCACTTAACATTATTTTATCTCGCCAATCGAATCGGTGAGGATATCCCCTACGTTGAGCTTATTAAACGACAGGATATCGCACTGATGACCAGCCCCCGCAATCGCCGACTCACGCAGTTCTTGCTCGCTTTAGCCGCAGGTTTCTCTGTTTATGGCCACGCACTGTGTTGCGATGGTCAGCGCTGATCCTGTCATTTCGTGCCCCTCTACGGGCATGTTGCCTTTTCATCTTGCCGCCGCTGCCTTATGCATCGGTGGCTGTTGCTCTTGATTAAGGATCCTTCCCTATGGAACTACTACGTCGACAACATAATGCCCAGTGGTATCACGAAACCCAAAGCAGCGTCCGGGGTGACCAACCGCTGGAGCCACAGGCCGCCGGCATCCGCGATCGCTTCCTGCTGGGGTTGGGAGCCTTTGCCGACGAAGCGTTGAACAGCGCATTGACTGCCCGCGGCGGGGTGTTTAACGCCTCGCTTGCCAGTTATCACGTGCTGTTCCCGGACCAGATCGAATTAACCCGCTTTGTGACACTGTCACCTTATGATCGTCTCAGCACCGCACTGACCGTCGCTCAGGTGACCGGGGTTCAGTCTCTTTGTAGTCACTACGCGGCCCGCCTCGCCCCGCTGTACAGCCCCGATGCCTCGCGTGAAAGCAATATCCGCCTGGCCCAAATCACCCAATATGCCCGCCAACTCGCCAGTCAGCCGACCTTGATTTGCCCTAAAGCCTTACAGCAGCTCAGCGATGTCGGGTTAAGCCCGGCAGATATCGTGGCGTTTTCACAAATTATCGGGTTTGTCAGCTATCAGGCACGGGTGGTCGCCGGTGTCGCGGCCTTAGCCGGGCGGCCCACCGGTGTGGTGCCCGGTTTTCCGAACATAGAGGATGCAAAAGGTGTGGAATTCACGCAGGAAGAACTGGCCTGGCAATCACGACTGCCGTCGGTAGTGCTGGAAGAGGCCCGCGCTGAACAGCTCGACGTGCTCGATCAAAGCCATCCCGATGCCCGCAGTGAGTCTTATTATCTGTTGCTGGCTCATGATGCTCCGGCACTGCGTGAGCGCAATGGCGTGTTTAACAGCATCAACGCCGAGGGTTATGGCCTATCGGCTCGATTGAAAGCGCTGGCGACGCTGGCGGTTTCCCGCATTAACGGCAGCCGCTACTGCGCATCCACCGTCGCACAGGATATTGAAGATGACTTATTGGTCAGTGCCCTGTTCGACAATGTTCATCACGGGCTGGAGAGTACCGATAATTCGGTTTCTCAGGCAGTGATCCGGGTGGTTGCAGACCTGACCCGCACGCCGGAAAAATTCACGCCACGCAGCGTGCAACCATTGTTTAACAGTGGGCTGAATCAGGCGCAGGCGCTGGACGTGATCCTCACCGGGGCGCTCTATGCCTGGGAGAACCGTTTACGCCAAACCCTGGGGGACACACAGCGCCTCAGCGAAAGCCAGGCGGAATAAGTTACCGCAATAGCCAACCGCGCGCGGCATCAAAGAAGTGCTGCGCCAATGGTGATGCACGCCCCGGCTCGGCGGCCACCACGGCGGCATGGCGCGACATTGCCGCGATAGCGATCGGTCGGCGTTGCAGCTCTGGCATCATGGTCGGCAACAGGTTGCCGTGCGGAAACACCCCGCATCCCAGTCCAACAAAAATGCCCTGCAGCAATTGGAATATTGAGGTGGTTTCCATGCGCACATGCAGCGTCAAACCGGCTTCACGGAAGTTTTGATCAAGGTAGCGGCGGAAGTAACGCGTCGGTTCCGCCAAACACAGCGGCAATGCGGCTACTTCCTCCAGCGTCAGTGGCGCATCCCCTGCCAATTCGGGGAAATGCTCGGGGTGGTACACCAGCTCAACACCGGCATCCGCCAGCGGTTGCGACTGGAAATGCAGTTCCTGCAGCGTGGAAAACTCAAAAAATCCGATGCCAATATCCACGGTATGTGCCGTCAGCGCCTCAAGTAACTGATCGGCGCTCAGTACCGACACCCGGTAATCCAACTGAGGAAAACGCTCACTGACCGCCTTTAACATTTGCGCCAGTGAAATGCTGCACTGAGGAACGGCGCCGATGCGCAGCGTGCCGTTAAGGCCGTGCTTAAGCGACTCCACCTCCAGCTTCAGTCCCTGATAAACCGAGACAATCTCACGCGCCCACGACAGCACCCGCTCGCCTTCGGCGGTAAAGCCTTCGAAATTGTTACCGCGGTTGATCAACGAAACGCCCAACTCTTTTTCCAGGTTTTTCAGCCGCATGGATAACGTCGGCTGGCTGACGAAGCTGGCCTCGGCCGCCCGACCAAAGTGGCGCTCACGTTCGAGATTACACAGGTAGATCAGTTGCTTAATATCCATAAAACGGCTCAATAAGTCATGACTGGCCTGAGTATATCATCGCCGCAGGATTTCGGGCGCAGCGCCCTGCGCCCGGAGGGTCAGATTTTCAGCTTCACATAGTCCATCAGGCGCGAGAACATTCCGCCCTGATTGACCGGCTGCAACGCCACCAGCGGTAAGGTTTTCAGTACCTTGCCGTTATCGCTGATACGAATTTCACCGATCGCTTGCCCCTGTGCCAACGGCGCATCAAGACGCGGCGCATTGATCACATATTGCGCCTTCAATTTGGCCGCCTCGCTTTTCGGCAGGCTGAAGTATTGATCCTGCACACTGCCTACCGCGACTTCATGGCGGTCGCCGTACCACACTTTTTCCTGACCCAGACTTTGCCCGGCATTGAACAGATGCACGGTGGCGAAATCACGCAGGCCCCAGGTCAGCAGTTTACGCGCCTGTTCTTCACGGCCTTTCGAGCTTTTTCCACCCATCACCACCGCAATCAGCCGGCGGTCACCTTCGGTGGCAGAGGCAATAATGTTAAAACCGGCCGATTCGGTATGCCCGGTTTTCAGGCCGTCCACCCGCAGGTTTTTGTCCCACAACAGCCCATTGCGGTTCTGCTGGGTGATGCCGTTCCAGGTCAGCGATTTCTCGCTGTACATATGGTATTCCGCCGGCTCACTCATGATGATGGCACGTGCAATCACCGCCAGATCGCCCGCCGTGGTGAATTGCCCCGGCGCATCCAGGCCGTGGACGGTTTCAAAATGGGTATTTTGCAGACCCAACTGGGCGCTCTTTTCATTCATCAGCTTGACGAAGGCAGCCTGACTCCCTGCCACGTAATCCGCCATGGCGACACAGGCGTCGTTACCGGAATCGATGATAATGCCACGGCTAAGATCGCGAACCGTGACCCTGTCACCTGGCTTCAGGAACATCAACGATGAACCCTTGAACACTGGGTTGCCCTGCGCCCAGGCATCTTTACCCACTGTCACTACGTCATCCAGGCCAATCTTGTGCTGATCGAGCGCATGGTCGATCACCAACCCGGTCATCAGTTTGGTCAGGCTGGCCGGATTGCGACGCTGATCTGCATTGGCCTGCGCCAGCACCTGGCCGGTGGTGTAATCCATTAATACGTAAGAGGCGGCGTCTATCGCCGGCGGGGTATTAAGGGGAAAACTCTGGGGTGCATCTGCCGCCTGTACCGCCAACGGCAGCAAAACCCCGGTGATAACCACCAATACTGAACGCTTCAATCGCTGTTCCTCAGGCCCTGTGGGCAAAATAAAATACCAATATAATCCGTGGCATAGACTGCATTAATTGTGAGGAAAGCGGAATCATTACTCTTTTTCAGCAGATGTCATTATGCAACGATTTGTATGCTGCGGCCGACGGCGCGATAAACCGGCTCTATGCCGCCATAGCCCGATTCGATTAGACGCTGTCGCCGCCCCCTCCTAAACTTGTGACATAAATACTGAAAACGCTTAAAAAAGCGTTCACTTTTTAGCTACAACCACCTGCGAAGACCAATATGAAATTCAAACCGTCAATAAAGCCCTATACCGGCGCGGCGGGCGGCTGGGGTTCTCTCGAAGCCACCACCCGCTATGTGCTCGACAGCAAACAGACGCTGAAAAACCTGCGTAACCTGATGCGCGTGAATAAAGCCCGCGGCTTCGACTGCCCAGGCTGTGCCTGGGGCGATGATAATCACAGCACTTTCAGTTTCTGTGAAAACGGCGCCAAGGCGGTCAGTTGGGAAGCCACCCGTAATGCGGTGGAACCGGAATTTTTTGCCGCCCACAGCGTCAGCACCCTGCAGCAGCAAAGTGATTACTTCCTGGAATATCAGGGCCGCCTCACCCACCCGATGCGCTATAACGCCGAGACTGACCATTATCAGCCGATCGATTGGCCAGACGCGCTGGCGTTGATCGCCCAGCATATCCACCAGATGGACAACCCCAACCAAATCGAGCTGTATACCTCGGGACGCGCCAGCAACGAAGCGTCCTATCTGTATCAACTGTTTGGCCGTATGCTCGGCACCAGTAATTTCCCCGACTGTTCCAACATGTGTCATGAGGCCAGCGGTGTCGGCCTGAAACAAAGCATCGGTGTGGGTAAAGGCACCATCCGTATGGATGACTTTGAAAAGGCCGACGCCATCTTCGTGTTTGGTCAGAACCCCGGCACCAACCACCCACGCATGTTGCACAGTTTGAAAAATGCGGCCAGTCGTGGCGCACGTATCGTCAGCTTTAATACCCTGCGCGAGCGCGGCCTTGAGCGCTTTGCCGATCCGCAAAGTCCGATTCAAATGCTGACCCCCAAGTCGTCACCGATCAGTTCGGCCTATTTCCAACCCAACCTCGGCGGGGATATGGCAGCGGTACGCGGCATGGTGAAAGCGCTGCTGGAAGGCCATCGTCAGCGTCTGGCGGCCGGTGAAGCTGGTCTGTTTGACCTGGCCTTTATTGAGCAATACAGCGTCGGCGTGGAAAGCTATCTGGCGCAGGTAGATGCCACCGCCTGGGAGCAAATCACCCAGCAGTCCGGTCTCAGTGAAGCGCAGTTGCGCCAGGCAGCGGCCATTTATCAGGGGGCTGAGCGCGTAATCTGTACCTGGGCGATGGGCATCACCCAGCATAAACACTCAGTACCGACGGTGCGTGAGATCACCAACCTGCAACTGCTGTTCGGCCAGTTGGGTAAGCCGGGCGCCGGCCTGTGCCCGGTTCGCGGCCACAGTAATGTGCAAGGCAACCGCACCATGGGTATTGATGAGAAGTCACCCAAGGCGCTGCTCGACAGCCTGGAACAGCATTTTAACTTCTCGCCGCGACGTGAGCCGGGCCATAACACGGTAGAGGCGATTGAAGCGATGCTGCGTGGCGAAGTGAAGGTATTGCTGGCGCTGGGTGGCAATCTGGCCGCTGCCGCACCGGACACCGAACGCACCGCCCGCGCCCTGCGCTGCTGTGACCTGACGGTACATATCAGTACCAAACTTAACCGCAGCCATCTGGTTACCGGCAAGGACGCCCTGATCCTGCCGACCCTCGGCCGAACCGAACAGGATCTGCAGGCCAGCGGCCCGCAGTACATCACGGTGGAAGACTCGTTCAGCATGGTGCATGCATCTGAAGGCGTCGGAAAACCCCTGGCGGATACCCAGCGCTCGGAAACCGCCATTGTCTGCGGTATTGCCGATGCGGTACTGGGCAACCAACAGCTCGACTGGCTGGAATTGGCAGATGACTATTCGTTGATCCGTAATCACATCGCCGCCACCATTCCCGGCTTCGAGGATTTCAACCGTCGTTGTGATCAACCGGGTGGTTTCTATCTGGGTAACGCCGCCGCTGAACTGCGCTTCGCGACACCCAGCGGCAAAGCGGAATTTGGCGCAGCCCCGTTACCGGACAGCCTGTTCCCGCAGTTGGACGGTCGCCAGGCCCCCTTCACGCTGCAGACCTTGCGCTCGCACGATCAGTACAACACCACCATCTACGGGCTGGATGACCGCTATCGCGGCGTCTATGGCCAGCGAGAAGTACTGTTTATTCACCCGGAAGATCTGGCGGCTCTGGGTATGCAGGACGGCGAACTGGTGGAGATCGAAACCCTGTGGAATGACGGCATCACTCGCAAGGTGAGCGGTTTCAAACTGGTGAGCTACGATATCCCGCGCGGCAATCTGGCGGCCTATTACCCCGAAACCAACCCGCTGGTGCCGCTGGCCAGTTTTGGTGACGGCACCGGCACGCCGACCTCCAAGTCGATACCGGTAGAGATCCGCCGTTGTGTCGCGCAACCGACACGGCGTATCGCCTGACCCGCAGCGCCCGGTTTACGCCGGGCGCGCTAATATATCGATCGCTGTCTGTGCCGGTTTTCTCTCCGATGACTTTTGACTGCTGGATATTCCCTAAAATCACGCGCTAACGCGGTAAAACCGTGACGTTAGGCTTGCTCGCAGCAGGTGATTCGCGTAAAACTGTCAGCCGCAAATCTTGCCACTCACAACCCATTCACTGGACGATATGTTTCAAGATAACCCGCTGCTGGCGCAGCTTAAACAGCAACTTCACTCTCAGACCCCGCGCGTTGAAGGCGTAGTAAAAGGGACTGAGAAAGGCTTTGGCTTTCTTGAAGTAGACGGTCAAAAAAGTTATTTCATTCCGCCACCGTACATGAAGAAAGTCATGCACGGCGATCGGGTGAGCGCGACCCTGCACACCGAGAAAGAACGCGAAATCGCCGAGCCGGAAACCCTGATCGAGCCATTTCTGTCGCGCTTTGTCGGCCGTGTGCAAAAGCGCGATGACCGCTTGTCCATCGTGCCCGATCATCCTTTGCTGAAAGACGCGATCCCATGTCGTCCAGCGCGTGATCTGAAGCATAACTTCCAGGCTGGTGACTGGGCAGTTGCCCAGATGTGCCGCCACCCGCTGAAGGGCGATCGTGGTTTTAACGCCGATCTGACCCATTTCATTACCGAAGGTGAAGATCACCTGGCACCGTGGTGGGTAACTCTGGCCCGTCACAATCTGGAAAAAGAAGCCCCGGAAATGATCGCTACCCGCGAGCCGGACGCTTCGCTGCCGCGTGAAGATCTGACTGCGCTGAACTTTGTCACCATCGACAGTGCCAGCACCGAAGACATGGACGATGCGCTGTTCGTGCAGGACAACGGTGACGGCTCACTGCAGTTGACCATCGCCATTGCCGATCCGACCGCTTACGTCGAGCAAGGTAGCCCATTGGATGAAATCGCCCGCAAGCGCGCCTTCACCAACTACCTGCCGGGCTTCAACATCCCGATGTTGCCCCGTGACCTGTCAGAAAACCTGTGTTCACTGCGCCCGAACCAACGCCGTCCGGTGCTGGCCTGCCGCGTGACCGTCGGTGCCGACGGCGCATTGGCTAACGACATTCACTTCTTCGCCGCCGAGATCGAGTCAAAAGCCAAACTGGTTTATGACGAAGTGTCCGACTGGCTGGAAGGCATTGCCGGCTGGCAACCGCCGAGTGACGACATTGCGCAGCAAATCACCCTGCTCAAGCGCGTGTGCGATGTGCGTAACGCCTGGCGCCACCAGCACGCTCTGGTGTTCAAGGATCGCCCTGACTACCGCTTTGTGCTGGGCGAAAAAGGCGAAGTGCTGGAGATCGTCACCGAGCAGCGCCGCAGCGCCAACCGCATCGTTGAAGAGTGCATGATTGCTTCTAACGTTTGCGCCGCTATCGTGCTGCGCGACCGTCTGGGCTTCGGCATTTACAACGTGCATACCGGTTTCGATCCGCTGCTGGTCGAGCAGGCGGTTACCGTGCTGCAGGCTAACGGCGTAGAAGCCGAAGCCGAGAAACTGCTGACGCTGGACGGGTTCTGTGAACTGCGTCGTCACCTGGATTCACAGCCGACCCAGTTCCTCGACAGCCGCATCCGTCGTTCCCAGACCTATGCCGAGATCAGCACCACACCGGGCCCGCATTTCGGCCTGGGGCTGGAAGCCTATGCCACCTGGACTTCACCGATCCGTAAATACGGCGATATGGTTAACCACCGCCTGCTGAAAGCCATTATTACCGGGCAGTCCGCTGAGAAGCCGCAGGATGAAGTGACCGTCCAGTTGGCCGAACGCCGTCGTCTGAACCGCATGGCGGAGCGCGACGTGGGTGACTGGCTGTACGCTCGCTACCTGAAAGATAAAGCCGGCACCGATGAGCGCTTCAATGCGGAAATCATCGACGTCACCCGCGGCGGCCTGCGTGTGCGCCTGCTGGACAACGGTGCTGTAGCCTTTATCCCGGCGCCGTTTATTCACGCGGTACGTGATGAAATGGTCTGCAGCCAGGATACCGGCACGGTGCAGATCAAAGGCGAAGTCGTCTATCGTCAGGGCGACAGCCTGCAGGTCACCATCGCCGAAGTGCGTATGGAAACACGCAGCGTGATCGCCAGACCGGCGGCCTAACCCCGCGAGAGTCATCTCACGTCAGACAAACACCGGACGGGTCAACCTCCGGTGTTTTTTTTCGCCTGCTGATGACCGCAACAATCTCATCACATTGTTTTTACGCCATTACTTAACCAGCATCACATTTCTCATCCGACCTGCTGTTCTTCACGCGCAAAACTCCTACTTTTAATGGGTATCCATTATCCATAACAACATCGCTTTCTTTATTTCTGCACACCAAGGAGTCGTTGAAGATGAAGAACGTCAAGTCCGGGATCATCTGGCTGGTGGTGGCGTTGGTGGGCGCATTTGCCTTCGCCATGCTGGCCCTTAGCCGTGGCGAACATGTCAACGCGGTTTGGCTGGTGGTGGCGGCGATTGCCTGCTACAGCATCGCTTACCGCTTCTATAGCCTGTTCATCGCCAAAAAAGTATTTGAGCTCGACGATCGCCGCATGACGCCGGCGGAGCGTCGCAATGACGGGCTGGATTATGTTCCTACCAACAAGTGGGTGCTGTTTGGTCACCACTTTGCCGCTATCGCCGGAGCCGGGCCGCTGGTTGGCCCGATCCTGGCGGCGCAAATGGGCTTTCTGCCCGGCACCATCTGGATCCTGGTCGGGGTGATGCTGGCCGGTGCGGTGCAGGACTTCCTGATCCTGTTCATTTCCACCCGCCGCGACGGTCGCTCGTTGGGTGAAATGGCCAAGCAGGAACTGGGGGCCTTTGCCGGGGTGATCACCATGCTGGGCGCACTGGGGGTGATGATTATCATTCTTTCCGCGCTGGCACTGGTGGTGGTAAAAGCCCTGGCCGACAGCCCATGGGGATTGTTCACCATCGCCGCCACCATTCCTATCGCGCTGTTTATGGGCGTGTATATGCGTTTCATCCGTCCAGGTAAAATCGCTGAAATCTCGGTGGTGGGCTTCGCCCTGATGCTGCTGGCGATCATTTATGGCGGCAATGTGGCGCAAGATCCCTACTGGGGCCCCTTCTTCACGCTGCACGGCACCACGCTGACCTGGGTGCTGGTGGTCTATGGCTTCGTTGCCTCGGTGCTGCCGGTATGGCTGCTACTGGCGCCGCGTGACTATCTGTCCACCTTTATGAAGATTGGCGTCATTATCGGGCTGGCGGTCGGTATCGTCTTCGCCATGCCAGAGATGAAAATGCCGGCGGTATCGCGCTTTATCGACGGCAGTGGCCCGGTATTCGCCGGTTCGCTGTTCCCGTTCCTGTTTATCACCATCGCCTGCGGCTCGATTTCGGGCTTCCATGCACTGGTATCCAGTGGCACTACGCCGAAGCTGGTGGAACGTGAAAGCCATATCCGCTTTATCGGCTACGGTGCCATGCTGATGGAATCCTTCGTGGCGATCATGGCCCTGATCTGCGCCTCGGTCATCGATCCGGGCGTTTACTTCGCCATGAACTCACCGGCGGCGCTGATCGGCACCACGGTGGAGAATGCCTCGCAGGTGATCAACGGTTGGGGCTTTATGATCACCCCGGAAACCCTGACGATGATTGCCAAAGACGTCGGGGAGCATTCGATTCTGTCACGTGCCGGTGGCGCACCAACCTTTGCGGTGGGTATGGCGCACATCATTACCGAGGTGTTCAACAGCCGTGCGATGATGGCGTTCTGGTACCACTTCGCCATTCTGTTTGAAGCCCTGTTTATTCTGACCGCCGTCGATGCCGGGACCCGCGCCTGTCGCTTTATGGTGCAGGATTTGGTCGGCGTGGCGATCCCAAGGCTGGCCAATAACCGTTCGTGGTTCGGTAATCTGGCGGGCACCACGGTAGCCGTCGCCGGTTGGGGCTTCTTTGTGTATCAGGGGGTGGTCGATCCGCTCGGCGGTATCAACACCCTGTGGCCGCTGTTTGGTATCGGCAACCAGATGCTGGCGTCGATGGCGCTGATCCTCGGTACCGTGGTGCTGTTCAAAATGAAAAAACAGCGCTATGCCTGGGTGACCATCCTGCCGACCGTCTGGTTGTTTATTACCTCAATGACCGCCGGCTGGCAGAAAATCTTCCATGAGAAACCGAGTATCGGCTTCCTGGCGCAGGCGAAGAAATTCTCTAACGGTATTGAGCAAGGTACGTTGATCGCCCCTGCCAAAACATTGAAGGATATGGAAACCATCGTTTTCAGCAACCAGATTAACGCCGCGCTCTGTGCTTTCTTTATGCTGGTGGCGGTCACCATGCTGGTCTCCGCCTTCTTTGTGATCCGTCGTGCGCTGAACGCCAGCCAGCCAACGGTGAAAGAGTCGCCGATCGTCCTGCGTGAGAATGGCTAACTCCGACTGGTGATAACCAGGGCGCTTCCGCGCCCTCAGACAACTTAAAAGTCCGTTATTAGGGAGAGCGTGCCGAAGGGGTCGTAGCAGCTTTAGCTGCCGACCAACTTGCTGGGAGCAAGTTGGAACGACTTCCAGTCGGCCCGCAGGGTGGGACACAAGGATGTGTCCCATAATTGCCCCTCGGTGCGCTAGGCCCGAGTATCTCAGGCTAAAAGACGACTTTTCAGTTCAGCAAGTTAGTCCCAAACGCCCCCTGCCAATCCTGCTCGAACTTTTCTACCGCCGCCTGAACCGCCGGGGCTGCAAGGAACTGCTCAGCCACGTCGACCGGCAAGGTGATGGCCTGACAGCCCGCCAGCAAGCATGCCAACGCCTGACGCGGCGTTTTAAAACTGGCGGCCAACACCCGGGCTCCCGGCGCATGCAGCGTCAGCAACTGCTGCAATTCATGCACCATTTCGATGCCATCGCCGCCCTGCGCGTCCAAACGGTTAACGTAAGGCGCTACGTACTCCGCCCCGGCCAGCGCCGCCAACAACCCCTGACCCGCGCCATAGACCGCCGTCCCCAAAGTAGGGATCGACATCGCCTTCAGTTTTTTAATCGCGGCCAGCCCTTCTGCGGTCGCCGGCACCTTCACCACCAGCCCCGGCACCCGCTGATGAAGCAACGCCGCTTCGGCCACCATGCGCTCGGCATCGTTGGCCATCACCTGAGCAAACAGCTTGCCGGTGCCCCCCAGCGCATCACGCAGCGCCGGTAACACCTCCCAAATGGGCTTTCCTTCTTTGGCAACAATGCTTGGATTGGTGGTCACACCGTGCAACGGCAGGATGCGCGCCAGGCGTTTTACTGCGTTCACATCAGCGGTATCGAGATAAAGCTCCATTACGGACTCCTGAATCTTCTGTGGGCGAATTCAAACTCTCATCATAGTAGGACATGCAATGCGTTTATATTTGATCGAAATCAAATCAACTTTCATTCGAAACAACTTTAATGACATCAGTAAAGCAACTGAATGACAGGTGACTCGTGATCTTCAATCTGCAGCGCTATTCCACCCATGATGGCCCCGGCATTCGCAGCGTGGTGTTCCTGAAGGGCTGCTCACTCGGCTGCCTCTGGTGCCAGAACCCGGAAAGCCGCGCGCGACAGGCCGATCTGCTGTTCGACCCTCGCCTGTGTCTGAGCGGCTGCACGCTGTGTGGAGACGACCACTCGCCGGCAATCCGACGCACAGACGACAAGCTGGTGATCCAACGCGATTTGCTCAGCCACGAAGATTATGCCGCATTGGCCGCCCGTTGCCCAACCTGCGCACTCAGCCTGTGCGGTAACGCAGTCAATATCGACGATATCATGGCCGAGGTACTGCGCGACCGGCCCTTTTATTTACGTAGCGGTGGGGGCCTGACGCTGTCCGGCGGTGAACCCTTTATGCAACCGAGCGTGGCGGCAGAGCTGCTGCGTCGCGGTCGTGAAGCCGGTATTCATACCGCGGTAGAGTCCTGCCTGCATACCCCGTGGTCGCACATCACCCCTTCACTGCCCTGGCTTGACCTGATGCTGGCAGATTTGAAACACGTCGATGAACGACGTTTCAAACAGTGGACCGGCGGATCCGCCAAACGGGTGATGGATAACTTCCGCCGACTGGCCGCCCAGGGCACCCCAACTACCGTACGCGTCCCGCTGATCCCAGGGTTTAACGCCGATCGCCACTCTGTCCGCGCGATTGTCGATTTCGCTGCCGATGAAGCCGGTGCCAAAGAGATCCATTTCCTGCCGTATCACACGCTGGGCATCAATAAATATCATCTGCTTGGCGAACCTTATCACGCTGCCCGTACCCCACTGGATGCGCCCGAATTGCTGGCCTATGCCGAGCAGTACGCCGAAGCCAAAGGGCTGACCGCCATTTTGCGAGGATAACATCATGACCACGCTGGACCTGACCACCCTGACCGCACGTACCCTGGCCCACAAGAACGCACTGATCCATATCGTCAAACCGCCGGTTTGCACCGAACGCGCACAGCATTATACCGAGGCCTATCAGCAGCATCTGGACAAACCCTTGCCGGTGCGCCGGGCACTGGCGTTGGCCAACCATCTGGCCAAACGCACGCTGCGCATTGACAACGATGAGCTGATTATCGGCAACCAGGCCAGCGAATTACGCGCCGCGCCGATCTTCCCGGAATATACCGTCGGTTGGATCGAAGATGAGATAGACCAGTTGGCCGACCGTCCGGGTGCCGGTTTCTCCGTCAGCGAGGAGAACAAGGTAGTTCTGCACCGGATATGCCCATGGTGGCGAGGTCAAACGGTACAGGACCGCTGCTACGGCATGTTCACCGATGAACAAAAAGCCCTGCTGGCCACCGGCATCATCAAGGCCGAAGGTAATATGACCTCGGGGGATGCGCACCTGGCGGTGAATTTCCCACTGCTGCTGGAAAAAGGCCTCGACGGGCTGCGTGACAAAGTGGATGAGCGCCGCAGCCGCATTCGGCTCACCGACTGGCAAGAGCTGCAGCAGGAGCAATTCCTGAAGGCCATCGACCTGACGCTGGAAGCACTGAGCGAACATGTCCTGCGCTTTGCCCGGTTGGCCCGCAGCATGGCCCAGGCGGAAAGCCGTCACTGGCGCAGTAAGGAGTTGCTGGCCATCGCAGAAAACTGCGAGCTGATCGCCCACCGTCCGCCACAGACTTTTTGGCAGGCTCTGCAACTGTGTTACTTCATTCAGTTGACGCTACAAATTGAATCCAATGGGCATTCAGTGTCCTTTGGCCGTCTCGACCAATATCTCTATCCCTGGTATCGCCGTGATGTCGAGCTGGAGCAGACTTTGCCGCGCGAACGCGCGATTGAAATGCTGCACAGCTGCTGGCTGAAACTGCTGGAGATCAACAAGATCCGTTCCGGCTCACACTCCAAAGCCTCGGCAGGCAGCCCGCTGTATCAGAACGTGACTATCGGTGGGCAGCAACTGCTCGACGGCAAGCCGTGCGATGCGGTTAACCCCCTGTCCTATACCATTTTGGAATCTTGTGGTCGCCTGCGCTCTACCCAACCCAACCTCAGCGTGCGCTACCACGCCGGGATGAGCAGCGATTTTCTCGACGCCTGTGTGCAGGTGATCCGCTGCGGGTTTGGCATGCCGGCCTTCAACAACGACGAAATCGTCATTCCCGAGTTTATCAAGCTGGGGGTGGAACCGCAGGATGCTTATGACTATGCGGCAATCGGCTGCATCGAGACCGCTGTGGGGGGCAAGTGGGGCTACCGCTGCACCGGTATGAGCTTTATCAACTTTGCCCGCGTGCTGCTCGCCGCGTTGGAACAGGGGCGCGATGCCACTTCCGGCCAGATCTTCCTGCCGCAGGACCTGGCGCTGTCACAGGGCAACTTCAGTCATTTCGACCAGGTGTTGGCGGCCTGGGACAGCCAGATCCGCTATTACACCCGTAAGTCGATTGAAATTGAGTGCGTGGTCGATAGCGTGCTGGAAGAAAATGCGCACGACATTCTGTGCTCAGCACTGGTGGACGACTGTATCGAGCGCGGTAAAAGCATTAAGCAAGGTGGGGCAAAATACGACTGGGTTTCGGGCCTGCAGGTCGGTATCGCCAACCTGGGCAACAGCCTGGCGGCAGTCCGCAAATTGGTGTTCGAACAGGGGGTGATCGGTCAGCAGCAGTTAGCGGCTGCGCTGGCCAATGACTTTGACGGGCTGAGCGGCGAGCAGTTACGCCAGCGGCTGCTCAACGCCGCGCCAAAATACGGCAACGACGTGGATGAAGTTGACCAACTGCTGGTGCGGGCTTATCAGACCTACATTGATGAACTCAGGCAGTACCACAACACCCGTTTTGGTCGTGGCCCGATCGGCGGCACTTACTACGCCGGTACCTCGTCCATTTCGGCTAACGTCCCCTTTGGGGCCGCCACCCTGGCAACGCCGGACGGCCGCAAAGCACATACGCCACTGGCGGAAGGTGCCAGTCCGGCTTCCGGGACCGATCACCTGGGGCCTACCGCCGTGTTCAACTCGCTGTCCAAGTTGCCTACCGCGTCGATCCTCGGTGGCGTACTGCTGAACCAGAAGCTGAACCCGACCACGCTGGAGAACCCGGCCGATCGCGAAAAGCTGATGTTGATGTTGCGTACCTTCTTTGAGGCCTACCAAGGCTGGCATGTGCAGTACAACATCGTGTCGCGGGAAACCCTGCTGAAAGCGAAGCAACATCCTGACCAATATCGTGATTTAGTGGTTCGCGTTGCTGGATATTCCGCTTTCTTTACCGCATTATCCCCTGACGCGCAGGATGATATTATTACGCGAACAGAACATACTATTTAAACAATAAATATTAGCGGCCGCACCTTGGTGGCCGCACATCAGGTTGATATGAATTCAAGACAACAGACAATATTGCAATTGGTTAACGACCGCCGGCGCATCAGCGTCAGCGATTTGGCTGCCGCCACCGGCGTTTCAGAGGTGACAATCCGCCAGGATTTGAACCTGCTGGAGAAACGCAGCTATCTGAAGCGGGTACACGGCTCCGCACTGGCGCTGGAAAGTGACGACGTCGATGCGCGCATGATGTCCAACTTCACCCTCAAGCAAAAGCTGGCGCAGTATGCCGCTTCGCTGGTTAACGACGATGAAACCATCTTTATCGAAAGCGGTAGTGCCAACGCGTTGCTGGCTCGCTACATTGCCGAACGCAAGCGCATCACGTTGATCACCGTCAGCCACTATATCGCCAACCTGCTGAAAGAGACCGACTGCGAGGTGATCGTGCTGGGGGGCATGTATCAGAAAAAGAGTGAAACCGTGGTCGGCCCCTTAACGCGCCAGTGCATTCAGCAGGTTCATTTCAGCAAGGCGTTTATCGGCATTGACGGCTACCATGCGGACACCGGCTTTACCGGCCGCGATATGATGCGCGCCGACGTGGTTAATGCCGTGCTGGCGAAGGGCGTGGAAAATATTGTCCTGACCGACTCATCCAAATTTGGCCAAATCCAGCCCAATCCGCTGACTCAGCAGGGAAAAGTGCATCGGGTAATCACCGATTCGCGGCTGTCACTGGAATATCAACACCAGTTGAAACGCCAGGGAATACAGTTGGATATAGTGAACGACTAGGCGTCAGGCAAGAATATGAACGGCCGTCGATTGGCGGCCGTTCTGAAGATCACTGGCCGTAATAGGCATTTTTACCGTGCTTACGCAGGTAATGTTTATCCAGCAGCGTTTGCTGCATATTCGCCAACCCCGGCGTCAGTTGGTTTGAAAAAATCCCCATATAGGCAATCTCTTCCAACACCACCGCATTATGCACCGCGTTTTCCGCATCCTTCCCCCAGGTAAAAGGACCGTGCGAATGCACCAATACCGCAGGGACCGCGGCAGGATCCAACTGGCGTTCAGCAAAGGTTTCGACAATCACCCTGCCGGTTTCCCATTCATAGCGGCCGTTAATTTCCTCATTCCGCATCTGTCGGGTACAGGGGATATCACCATAAAAATAATCGGCGTGGGTGGTGCCCCAGGCAGGAATATCCAACCCCGCCTGCGCCCAGATAGTGGCATGGCGTGAATGAGTGTGCACAATGCCCCCGGCGGCGCCAAACTCAAGGTAAAGTACGCGGTGGGTATCACTGTCCGATGACGGTTTTTTACCTCCCTCCACGACCTTGCCGCTTTCCAGCTCCACCACCACCATGTCATCACGGGTCATCACCTCGTATTCCACCCCTGAAGGCTTGATCACCATCAGCCCTTCGCGGCGATCGACTGCGCTGACGTTACCCCAGGTAAAAGTCACCAGATGATGCCGTGGCAGGGCCAGGTTGGCCTCTAATACCTGCTGTTTGAGTTCGTTAAGCATGTGTCTGTCCCGGTTAAACCTGTTGGGAATATTGTCGGCAGACCGGCTGTTAGAGGGTATGGCGTAAATCGCTAAAGACCGCGTAGCCTTCTGCTGGAAACCGAGAACTGTGTGAGGTGAGACAATTGCCTGTAAAAGGCGGAGAAATGGACTTTAAGACTATTTACCTGTTTATCGTCAGACAGAGGCTTATAGTGGATATTGGCAGAGAGAGCGCTTCTGGCTTTTCAATTGTTCTGCCTTTAACAAAAAATGCCATTTTTTATATCGATACGCTTTGGGAGCTAATAGCAGGCCGAATTTAGGGTTCATGCCTATACTTATAGGGCACTCCCATAAGCCAATGCTAAGGAGAAGTCATTATGATGATTATCAATAAACGTTTCGCCACCGCTGCTTTGGCGCTTACACTGGCGTTTTCACTCAGCGCTTGTTCCAACATGTCCAAACGTGACCGTAACACCGCTATTGGTGCCGGCGCAGGGGCTGTAGGCGGCGCGGTGTTGACCGATGGTAGCGCACTGGGTACGCTCGGCGGGGCCGCCGTTGGGGGCATCATTGGTCATCAGGTAGGCAAATAACCTGATCGGCCACTATCTGGATACCTCTGCCGACAGGCTGGCAAAAGCGTTTGCGCTTTGACGTATTAACCATAATAAAGATTATTTCAGGTCTGTTTTACCTTCAGTCAATGGCTCATTGCCATTCACGGGTTAACGCCCGGCAGCATCACCCTATGCCATGCCGCAGCATTGCACCGCGGCATGGCAATTCACCCAGGCGATCAACCTCCCGCCAGCTTGACCTTCATTCCTTTGGCTTCCAGCAGCTGTTTTAGTAAATCGCGCTTATCGCCCTGGATCTCAATCACGCCATCCTTGAGCGAACCACCGCAGCCACACTTCTTCTTCAACTCGGCCGCCAGTTTTTCCAGTGCCGCATCATCCAGATCAACGCCCGAGATCAGGCAAACGCCCTTCCCCTTACGCCCACTGGTCTGACGCTGAATGCGCACGATGCCGTCACCCTTGTCGCGCTGTGGCTTAACCTCTTCCTGTTTGATGCGACCGCTGTCGGTGGAATAGACCAGGCGGCTGTTATCGTCCTTCATGGTCATCTCCTCAGGCCAGTGAGGCGCGAATGGCGCTCAGCGTGGCGGCAGGGTCAGCGGATTGGGTGATCGGACGCCCAATCACCATGTAGTCAACGCCCACCGCCTGAGCCTGCACCGGCGTCATGATGCGACGCTGATCGCCTGCGTCGCTGCCTTCAGGGCGGATACCCGGCGTCACCAACTGGAACTGTTGGCCACAGGCCGCTTTCAGGCGCTCGGCCTCATGCGCAGAACAGACTACGCCGTCCAGCCCGCAATCGCGAGTCAGGCGCGCCAGCCGTTCCGCCTGTTCGGCCGGAGAGAGGTCGATACCGATAGCCTGCAGATCTTCCGCTTCCATGCTGGTCAGCACGGTCACGGCGATCAACAACGGCGCCTGCGCGCCATAGGCCAGCAATGCCTCTTTGGCGGCGGTCATCATACGCGCACCGCCGCTGGCGTGAACGTTAACCATCCATACGCCCAGTTCAGCCGCTGCCGCTACCGCACGGGCGGTAGTGTTAGGAATATCGTGGAATTTCAAATCCAGGAATACGTCGAAACCGCGGTCGTGCAAATCACGCACCAGTTGCGGTCCAAACAGGGTGAACATTTCCTTGCCCACTTTTAACCGACAGTCCTGCGGATCGATACGATCGGCAAATGCCAGCGCGGCACCTTTGTCCGCGTAATCCAGCGCAACGATGATTGGCGATGATTTTAAGTCATTGTTATTAATGTTATTTTCAGACTTCATTTCTTCTACCTTCTGTAAAATGGACATAACCAGGTAACAACCCGCCAAACTGACCGCCGCATTCTACATGCCAGTCGACAGAAATCCCAGCCGCAGCGCGCGCTGCGGTTAAGTAATGTTAGCCCCTGGTTCGTCATCAAGCGTCAATATAACCCGAATGCCATTAGCCCAGACTGCGTAAAGCGCCGTAAAGATGCGTAAATTATCAATCAAATAATTTGAATAACAAGCTCAGCATTATCAGATTTTAAATCTGCGTGGATGCTTTATTATTCAACACATCGGAAGCAAACGGCTTCCAACCTAAATAAACAGACTGGAGTTTCCTATGAAAAGCATCAAATATTTTGCAGCCGCTGCCGCTATTGCCATGACCTCTTTCGCTACCTTCGCCGCTGAGCCGGTTGATCTGCAGCAGGCCACCAGCCTGACCGCCTCCGGTGTCGTCTCCGCAGGCCATGCTACTACCCTAAGCAGCCTGGAAAGCAAACTGGCCGCCAAAGCTGAAGCCCAGGGCGCCAGCAGCTACCGCATTATCTCAGCCGGTGGTAATAACATGCTGAGCGGCACCGCAGTCATCTACAAATAAGTGCTTTCGGTATGGGGCCCGGCACGCCGGGCTCTACCTCAATCCCCCCCGCCATATCGTTCATTATTCCCCCGTCACAATGTTACATAAATATTAAATTTTTATTACACACTAGACACTCACCCACGACTGGCTTAGCTTGAAGGCAATCCTCCCGCAGAAAGGCTTCAAAATGAGCGAGATATCTACACTAACGATTAAAATCCCTCTGGAACTCAAAGAAAAAATTCGTGCCATTGCCGCCGATAACCAACTTTCTCTGAGCGCTGAGGTTTGCCAACGTCTTGAACATAGCTTCGACTTCCCGGCTAAGGCGGAAAAAGCCGCTAAGAAATCGGCGGAGTTACACCATGGTGACATCGACAACCAGGGTATTGAAGAAGAGATTGAGCAACCGCTGAACCAGAAAGAATTGAAGAAGCTGCGTCAGTTGCTGAAAGGTGGCGTCAAAGCCGGCAAGAAAAAATAAAGCGCTATTCTCATAAAAAAACGGGGCTAATTTAGCCCCGTTTTTTATTGTGTATTACTGTGCGTTATTGTCCATCCAGCCCGCGGATCGGTTTAACCGATGACCAGGCTCGGCACGACGGGCAATGCCAATAAAGAGAGTGCGCGGTAAAACCGCATTTATGGCAGCGATAGCGCGGCTTGGTACGTATTTGTTCGCCAACCATATCACGCAGCAACAGCAAACTCTCTTTCGCACGGCCGTCTTCCGCATCTGCCAGGTGATAATCCATCAGGTGATAAAATACCCGCATCGTCGGGTGGCGCTGTAATTGGCGGTTGATATACACCTGCACCACATCGCGCCCTTCTTGCTGCTCAATTATTTCCGCCAGCATCAGTTCAGCGGTAGCGCCGGTATTTTCTTCCACACAACGTTTGAGGAAGTCCGACCAATCCTGCTGCTGATCCAGATGTGGATAACACTCATGCAGCATCGGCAAGGTTTCGCTAACCAGTTCTTTATCCTGATTCAGCACCCGCTTGAGCGACTCTACCGCCTTGGCGTATTCCCCCTGAGCCATATAAATGCGCCCTACCATGATCGACACCCGGGCACACTGCTTATCGGCCGAGGCCGCTCGTTTCAGCAGGCCCATTGCCTTATCGAGATCGTCACTGCCCATCGCCTGCAATGCCAGTTCGCAGTAGAAATGGGCGATCTCGATACGCTGTTTATCTTTGCCCAATTTGACCAATTTTTCCGCCACATCAATGGCTTTTTGCCAATCGCTGGTGGCCTGATGGATCACCAACAGTTGCTGTAACGCGGAAATGCGGAAATCTTCTTCACCGATTAACTGGCCGAACATATCTTCCGCGCGATCGTACATGCCGGCGGCCATATAATCGCGCCCCAGCTGTTGCACCGCCAGCAGGCGTTGTTCGAAGGTCAGAGAAGCGCTTTCCATCAGCGCCTGGTGAATGCGGATTGCACGGTCTACTTCGCCGCGCGAACGGAACAGGTTGCCCAGCGTCAGGTGGGCCTCAACGGTGTTGCTGTCCTCTTTCAACATATCCAGGAACAGATCAACCGCTTTATCCTGCTGGTTGGAGAGCAGGAAGTTAACCCCGGCCACATACTCGCGTGACAGACGGTTGGCTTCCTGTTGTTTATCCTGTTGAGCACTTCTGCGCCCCATGTACCAGCCGTACGCGGCAGCCACGGGCAACAACAGAAACAGCAGCTCTAACATAGAAGATTATTCCTTGCTGACAACGGATGGAGCTGCCGATTCAGCAGGTTGTTCAAGCTGCAGTTCCAGCCTTTTTATTTTTCGCTCAGCCCGACCCAGCGAAATGCGGGTACGCAGATAAAACAGGCCACAAATGACCCAGCCGAGAACAAAACCGGCGCCAAACAATGCCGCCAATAGGGTCGATACGCGATAGTCGCCCTGCGCAACCAGGTAATTAAAACTCACGACCTGGTCGTTATGCGCGCCCAACGTGACTGAAATCACGAAAATCACCAGAACCAACAAAAAAATCAGCAAATATTTCACATTCTTTCCCGCGATGCCGAGTTAATCGGATGAACTATGCCTATACGTGGCGTCCCTAACCTTTAAGTTAGCATTTCCCATCGTGGCAGGGAAACCCTGCGGCACGATAAAACCACATATCTGCTGGCATATTCGACAGTAAACGACGCTCCCGAACAAATTAATGAGAAAGCTTCTCAAAATAATAGATTAATAAGGATATGGGGGCATGAATAAGAATTACAACGAAGGGAAATGTAAGGGGTTAATGCGGCGCCGTATCGGCGCCGCGATAAGTGACATCGTCACCTAATGTTTATGGGTAGAACTTCTTTCTGCAATTTCCTGCTGTTCTTGCGGCGGCGGAGTCAAAGGGCCAAACCAGCGTTGTGCCAACCAACAGGCTATTGTCACCAGCAACCAACTGATCAACGTCGCCACCACCAGATCGCGCGGCCAATGCATGCCCAGCAGCAAACGACTGCCCATGACGCCCGTTGCCCATAGCATCAATACCGCCACGGTCTTATAGTGCCGACGTGGCCACAACAGCCCAACGCCCAGCAGCGCCCAACTGGCGGCAAACATGGTATGGCCGGAAGGGAATGCGAAACCAGTCTCAAACTGCCAGTGCTCACGCAACCATACCGGTACCAGAGGTTGATCTTGCAGTTGTTCTTTAACCAACGCACCCCGTTCTTTACGCTTGAGTGAGTAAAAGTACTTTTCGTCAATCTGATGGGCAGACTCCAGCCACAACACAAACGGCCGCGGCTCCTGTACCCGATCCTTGATAAAAGACTTCACCCCCTGACCAATCAGAATCGATGCGCTGAGCAGCACCAACAGACCTATCGCCGGCCGGATGCGAAAGCGCAGGCACCACAGGAACCAGGCACCGAGAATGATGCTGGTGATAATCCCCCAGGGCGAAGTGACCGTTTCGGTCAACCAATACAGACCTTTCAATAGTCGGCCATCGCCACCCGGCTGCCATTGCCAACCGGAAAGCCACGCTGCCAGCGGCATCAGCAACAGCACTATCGCGCCTGCTGCCGTGCGTTTTGCTATCTCAAACATTCCTATCGTCCTTTGCATAAACCCATTGGCAGTGTAACAATCTTGTAATATTGATAACACTCTAAAAATTAAACAGATATATAACCTAATTCAATAATACTTGGCTGAAAACACCGGATGCCGATTTGCTGAGCACCTCAGGGCAAGAAGTTATGGCAAAATAGTCGATAATTAATGAAATGCCGATCGTCGTTGCGCATTTTAATACTGGTCAGTTCACTGTGCCGGACGTAGGATGCGCAACCATGATTGAATCGGATGTATTTGTGGAGAGCAACATGCAGCTTAAACGGGTGGCAGAGGCCAAATTGCCAACACCTTGGGGCGATTTCCTGATGGTAGGATTCGAAGAACTGGCTACCGGGCACGATCATCTGGCGCTGGTGTTCGGTGATATTTCTGGCGCGACGCCGGTACTCTCACGGGTTCATTCTGAGTGTCTGACCGGTGATGCATTATTCAGCCTGCGCTGTGACTGCGGTTTTCAGTTGGAAGCGGCACTGGAGCATATCGCAGAAGAAGGTCGCGGTATTCTGCTCTACCACCGCCAGGAAGGTCGTAATATCGGTTTGTTGAATAAGATCCGCGCTTATGCGCTGCAGGACAAGGGGGCTGACACGGTAGAAGCCAACCACCAGTTGGGCTTCGCCGCTGATGAACGAGATTTCACCCTGTGTGCAGACATGTTCAAACTGCTGGGCGTGGATGCGGTGCGTTTGTTGACCAATAACCCGAAAAAGGTTGAGATCCTGACGGAAGCCGGTATTAACATTAGCGAGCGAGTGCCGTTGATCGTTGGGCGTAACCCGAAGAACGAACGTTACCTGGCGACCAAGGCCGCGAAAATGGGCCATTTACTGGACCAAGAGTAATTTCCCCCAGGGGAAAATCAGGGCGCCATGACAGGCGCCCTTTTTATTACAGCATTTTCCTGATCACATAGTGCAGGATGCCGTCATTTTCATAGTAGGTCAGCTCATTGCCGGTATCGATACGGCAACGGGTATTGACCACTTCTTTACGCCCATCGGCATAAGTGATCAGCACCGGCACATTCTGCCCCGGTTTCAGCGTTTGTAATCCGCTGACGCTAATCTGCTCATCACCACTCAGCCCCAGCGTTTTGCGTGTCACGCCCGCCGGGAACTCTAACGGCAGAATGCCCATGCCAATCAGGTTAGAACGGTGAATACGCTCAAAGGACTCGGCAATCACCACTCGTACCCCCAGCAGACGCGGCCCCTTCGCCGCCCAGTCACGGCTGGAGCCGGAACCGTATTCTTTACCGGCAATCACCGCCAGCGGTACCTGTTCCTGCTGATACTGCATCGCGGCATCGTAGATCGACAGCTGATTCTGTGACGGAATATGGCGGGTATAACCCCCTTCAACCCCCGGCACCATTTCGTTGCGGATGCGGATATTGGCAAAGGTGCCGCGCATCATCACTTCATGGTTACCACGGCGTGAGCCATAGGAGTTAAAGTCCAGTGCCGCAACGCCATGATCGCTCAGATAGCGCCCCGCCGGGCTTTCACGTTTGATATTCCCCGCTGGCGAGATATGGTCGGTAGTCACCGAGTCGGCCAGGATCGCCAGAATGCGGGCGTCCTTGATGTCTTGCACCGGATCCGGCTGCACTTTCATGGTGCTGAAGAACGGCGGATGGCGGATATAGGTGGAATCTTCCTGCCACGGATAGGTGGCCGAACCGGCAACCTGAATCGACTGCCAGTTGGCGTCACCGTCAAACACCGCACCGTATTCCTTGTGGAACATTTCGGTGCGAACTTCTTCCACCGCCTGGGCAATGTCCTGGCTGCTTGGCCAGATATCCTTCAGATAAACCGGCTTGCCGTCACGGCCTTCGCCCAGTGGGTCTTTGGACAGGTCAACCTTCATGCTGCCGGCCAGCGCATAGGCCACCACCAGCGGCGGCGAGGCCAGCCAGTTGGTTTTCACCAGCGGATGGATACGGCCTTCAAAGTTACGGTTACCGGACAACACCGCCCCCACGGTCAAGTCGCCCTCTTTAATCGCCTGCTCGATAGGATCGGGCAATGGCCCGGAGTTACCAATACAGGTGGTACAGCCATAACCCACCAGATTAAAGCCGAGCTCTTCCAGGTAGGCGGTCAGCTTGGCGCTGTCGAAATAGTCGGTCACCACTTTGGAACCCGGCGCCAACGAGGTTTTCACCCAGGGTTTGGTTTTCAGCCCTTTATTCACCGCATTTTTCGCCAGTAGACCGGCTGCCATCATCACGCTGGGGTTGGAGGTATTGGTACAGGAGGTAATGGCCGCGATAACCACAGCGCCGTTATGCAGCTCGTGTTGCTGCCCATTCAAAGTGAAAGGTTTGAATTCAGATTTACGTTGCTGGTTGCCGATTTCCAGTTCAGTTGCGGCATTGAACGCTTTAGGGACGTCGGGCAGTGCCACGCGGTCCTGCGGGCGTTTCGGCCCGGCTAGACTGGCAACCACCGTCGACATATCCAACGCCAGGGTACTGGTAAACACCGGCTCATCACCAGGGTTACGCCACATGCCCTGCACTTTGGCGTAGGCTTCCACCAATGCGATTTGTTCATCGCTGCGGCCACTCAGCTTCATATAGCCCAGCGTCACGTCGTCCACCGGGAAGAAGCCACAGGTCGCACCAAATTCTGGCGACATGTTGGCAATGGTGGCTCGGTCGGCCAGCGGCAAATCGGCCAGGCCGTCACCGTAGAACTCGACAAACTTGCCCACCACCCCGTGCTTACGCAGCATCTGGGTGACGGTCAACACCAGGTCGGTGGCGGTAATGCCTTCGCTGAGCTTACCGGTGAGTTTAAAGCCCACCACGTCCGGGATCAGCATCGACACCGGCTGGCCCAGCATCGCCGCCTCGGCCTCGATACCGCCCACGCCCCAGCCAAGAATACCCAGGCCGTTGATCATGGTGGTGTGGGAGTCGGTACCCACCAAGGTATCCGGGTAGGCAATACGCTGACCGCTTTCGTCGGTGTGCCATACCGTTTGACCAAGATATTCCAGGTTAACCTGGTGACAGATACCGGTGCCCGGCGGCACTACGCGGAAACGGTTGAAGGCTTTCTGCCCCCAGCGCAGGAAGGTATAGCGCTCGTGGTTACGCTCCATTTCGATGCGCACGTTTTCTTCAAACGCTTCGTCATCGCCGAACTCATCAACGGTGACCGAGTGGTCAATCACCAAGTCGACCGGCGACAGCGGGTTGACCTGGTCGACATTGCCACCTAATCGCTGTACCGCTTCACGCATCGCGGCTAAATCCACCACCGCGGGCACGCCGGTAAAATCCTGCATCAGTACGCGGGCCGGGCGGTAGGCAATCTCACGGTCGGCATGGCCGGTCTGCAACCAGCCAACGATAGCTTTCAGATCCTCAACCTGCACAGTGTCACCATCCACATGGCGCAGCAGGTTTTCCAACAGCACTTTCATTGATTTTGGCAGCCGGTCGATATCACCCAACTGTCTCGCTGCCAGTGGCAAACTGTAATAGCGATACTCGCTATTGAGCGCAACCAGCTTATCCATACTTGTTTCACGAAGATCGGACGACATAGCTCCTCCATTTCTTATTATGTCTAAAACAGGGTAATCACTGAGGTCTTATTTAAAGATAACACAAAGATGATGTAACGTTTTGATAACAACACGTTTTGATCATAACGATAGGCAGAAGCAATCAACTTAAAGATCTGGTGTTAGCTCAACAAGTTAACTGTGAGTGTTTAGTGAGTCCTGACAGGACGTGTACAAAATGTCACGCCGTTCCTCCGGAGATACTCTTTCCAGGCAAAGTCATGCAACCGGTGCAACCATGGGGATACCCTGTCTTGCATATCGATATCTCACTACCTGGGAAGAAAAATATGGCCGATACCAAGATCAACACCCTTGCCAACGTGGAGGCATTAAGGGTTACAGAACCAGAATCAGAGGGGCAGGTAATTCTGTTACGCGGCACTGGCGATCGCGTACTTTTTTATGTTTACAAAGCAGGTGACAACACGCCTGATGACGGCACATTAGTAGTCGTCACCACTGCTGGCAAACGCTGGCGCCTGGTTAGAGACGGCAATACGCTGCAACTTGCCTGGTTTAAGACCACCAATAATAACTGGGACAATGCAATGGATGCATTACTCAGCCATGCTTCGACTATGAATGGGAACGTAGCCAAAATCGTGTTTCCGCGTGGAACATTAAACTTTAAAAAACCGATAGTGCTGGATTACAGCAAAGACTGGTTTTTGGAAGGACAAGGCGGACATGGCGCTTCGGGTACCGTACTCGATTTTAATATTCCGCGCAGCGCCGGCTACGGCAACTATGGCGCAATTCATTGTTGGGGCGAAAACTTCGGATTCCAGCAACTCACTCTACGCAGCCTGATGGTGCAAGGGATTGGCACCAGTATTGTTGACCCCACCCAAGACGAAAAAGGCCGGGCATATTGCCACGGCGTTTATTGCCGCACCACGGCCACCCTGTGGGAGGATGTCGCTATACAAAATTTCCGAGGTTCAGCGTTGTATCTCGACAATGCCTTCGATAACAACTTCAATCGTGTTTCCGTCTTTGCCTCTGGTCGAATGAAAGACGGTTACAGCTACACCAACCTTGAAGATATCGCTAATCCGGATGCGACCGCTTACCCACCGCTACTGATCATGAGCACCCGCCCTGGCGACCAAAGCAATTTTAATCGCTTTTTTGACGGTTCTTTCGAACTGAACAATGTTACGCCATTCGTTGAGGTTCGTGGCGGCATTCAAATGCACTTTACGCGGATCCATGCTGAACGCCCTGGCGGCAGTCTGGCCGAAGGTCATTGGCCCCTGGGGACTTTTATCAAGGTCGGGGGGGAAGTGTGGCTAACCGAATGCGGTATTAGCAATTTCACACGAGCGGTTTCGTATGGCCCATACGCTCAAATGGTAATCAACGGTTGTAACCGCCTTTCAGGTGATATTTATCCTTACGATACGACGACTGTTGGTAATGGTCGCATCAAACTCGATAACACCATCTGCAATGGCCTATACATATCAGGTAATATTCAGGGGGATTATCAGATTAGCAACAGTGTACTGAACTACCTAAGAACGGTGGTGATGTCAGGATCAACCCTGGTTACCAACAGCAGAATTAATGGTGATGTCACGGTCGCAGCAGCAGCAGGCGCACCTTTGGGGTCTGCCGGCGGCCTCAAGATTAGCAATAGCCAGATTACCGGTAGCCTTATCGCTGGAGCGACGGCGCAGCGAGTCAGCGTTGCCGGGTGTCATATATTTGGCGATCTCACGCTGCCGGGTGCCAACTGCAGCGCAGTGCATAACGTGGTGATAGGGCAAGAATCCATTGCGGCCACGGGAAATAATATCAGCATCGGCAAAACCTCTCCGGCCATTATTTATGTTGATAACAGCTATGCCGAAATCAGCGGCATCATTCAAAAAGGCACGCTAATTCTGAAACGCGAGTCGCTAGCAAACCAGTCACCTGGATGGATGTGTACGTTTAGTGGGGCTAACGGCTCAGGATTGAAAGTGGCGCAATTAGCCGCGCTGGGGGCGGAAGTTTGATATGCAGGCCGCCCTGGCTATTCACAGGGCGGCCTATATGACGAGGGATCATGCGGGTTATATTGGTCCGCCATCCTGCTATCAGCCATTAATCTAACGGCTTACTTCTCTGGTAGCAAAATGTCCTTGAACATCGCTTCGATCTCTTCGTTGGAACGCAACGCAACGGCACTGTCGACCACGTCACGCGTCAGGTGTGGCGCGAAACGCTGGATGAAATCGTACATGTAACTGCGCAGGAAAGTGCTGCGACGGAAACCGATTTTGGTGGTGCTGTAGGTGAAGATATCGCGTGCATCCACCGTCACCAGGTCTGGATCCTGTACCGGATCCACGGCCATGCTGGCAATCACACCTACCCCAAGCCCCAGACGTACGTAAGTTTTAATCACGTCAGCATCGGTCGCAGTGAAGACGATGCGTGGCGTCAGGCCGGCGCGGTTAAACGCGGTATCCAGTTCGGAACGGCCGGTGAAGCCAAAGGTATAGGTAACGATCGGGTAAGCCGCCAACTCTTCAATGGTGATGTGGCTTTTACCGGCCAAGGGGTGATCGGGCTTCACTACCACCGCACGATTCCAGTGATAGCAAGGCAGCATGATTAAATCGTCGTAGAGATGCAGTGCTTCGGTGGCAATGGCAAAGTCTGCGGTACCTTTGGAT
This sequence comes from Serratia sp. BW106, assembly GCF_002607755.1. Lineage (NCBI taxonomy): Bacteria > Pseudomonadati > Pseudomonadota > Gammaproteobacteria > Enterobacterales > Yersiniaceae > Serratia > Serratia sp. BW106. The sequence continues at coordinate 45,103 of NZ_MCGS01000010.1, read as the reverse complement.
ACGGCCTCAGCGATTTGCGTCGGCGACCCTTGATGCATGTGCAGCGAGACACGCGGATAACGTTCAATAAAACCTTTAATCACGTTAGGCAAAGCATAACGCGCCTGGGTATGGGTGGTGGCCACATACAGTGAACCTTTATCCGGGTAGGTATGCTCGCCGGCGACGGCTTTGATGGCATCCACTTTGGACAGAACTTCACGCGCAATACGGATAATTTCCAAACCTGCCGGCGTCACCTGAGTCAGGTGTTTACCGCTTCGGGCGAAAATCTGGATACCCAGTTCATCTTCCAGCATCCGCACCTGCTTGCTGATACCGGGTTGTGAGGTGTAAAGCCCTTCTGCCGTCGAGGAGACATTCAGGTTGTGGTTAACCACTTCCACGATGTAACGAAGCTGCTGCAATTTCATATCTTATACCATCCTAGGTTAAACACTGCGTTGAGCCGCAGCCAGGTATATCGGTGTCGCCCCGGTATGCTGAAAAGTAACAAGCCATAAACACCGTGTTTCACCCAGACGCTGAAGAAACCGCCGCTGTTAATAAGCTTTAATCATAAAAAAACTTTTTATATAACCACTATAACACGCTACAGCTTCAAGTATAGATCCACGTCACACTGTGGTAACGATTATTTTGCATTGCTATCAAGGTGAAACTCTGGCCCCAGGAGGGAAAAAGCAGCAAAGGATAGATCCGTTCGCCCCCTTTCGCCAATAAAAAAACCAGCCACATGGGCTGGTTTTTTATGTTGCATTCAGGCTGCAAATTTACTTTTTGCCTTCAACCCATTTGCCATCTACGTAGAAAGCGGACCAGCCGGTGGCTTTGCCGTCCTTCTCTGAAGAGACATACTGCTGTTTGGTTTTACGGCTGAAACGCACCATGGTTTTGTTGCCTTCCGCATCGGCCACCGGCGCATCCGCCAGATAGCGCAGTTTTTCAGGCAGACGATCCTTGAAGCGGGCCAGTTCTTCCACCAACGGCGCGCGGGTCTCGCGCGATTTAGGGAAGGTATTAGCCGCCAGGAACACACCGGCAGCGCCGTCACGCAGAACAAAGTAAGCGTCCGACTTTTCGCATGGCAGTTCCGGCAATGGAACCGGATCTTCCTTCGGTGGTGCAACATCACCATTACGCAGGATCTTGCGGGTATTTTTACAGGTCTCGTTGGTGCAACCCATGTACTTGCCGAAGCGCCCCATTTTCAGGTGCATTTCAGAACCACACTTATCGCACTCAACCACAGGACCGTCATACCCTTTCAGGCGGAACTCGCCCTCTTCGATCTCATAGCCGTCACACGCCGGGTTATTACCACACACGTGCAGCTTGCGTTGATTATCGATCAGGTAGCTGTCCATCGCCGTACCGCACTTCTGGCAACGACGGCGGGCACGCAACGCGTTGGTTTCCGCGTCATCCCCTTCGAGAATGTTCAGCACTTCCGTTTCCGGCACCAGGTTAATGGTGGTTTTACAACGTTCCTTCGGCGGCAACGCATAGCCGGAGCAACCCAGGAACACGCCGGTACTGGCAGTACGGATACCCATCTTGCGTCCGCAGGTTGGGCAATCGATGCTGGTCATCACCATCTGATTCGGGCGCATGCCGCCTTCTTCTGGCTCTTTCTCCGCCGTTTCCAGCTGTTCGCTGAACTCGGCAAAGAACTCATCCAGCACCGCTTTCCACTCGGCCTGGTTGTTCGCTACCTGGTCCAGGCCGTTTTCCATGCGTGCGGTGAAGTCATAGTTCATCAGCTCACGGAAGTTTTCTTCCAGACGGTCGGTAACGATCTCACCCATTTTCTCGGCGTAGAAACGGCGGCTTTCGACCCGCACATAGCCACGATCCTGAATGGTCGAGATGATCGAAGCGTAGGTCGATGGACGGCCGATACCGCGTTTTTCCAACTCTTTTACCAATGACGCTTCGCTGTAACGCGCAGGCGGCTTGGTGAAGTGTTGGCTTGGGATCAGCTTCTGCAGTTCCAGATCGCTGCCTACTTCAACGTATGGCAAGGTGCGGTCTTCATCACCCTTGCGCAGAGCAGGCATCACTTTGGTCCAGCCATCGAAACGCAGCGTACGGCCTTTGGCACGCAACTGGTAATCAGCGGCTTTCACCGACAGCGTGGTGGAGTCGTACTGCGCCGGTGTCATCTGACAGGCGACAAACTGGCGCCAAATCAGCTGATACAGTTTTTGCGCATCCGCTTCCATATCTTTCAACTGCTCGGCCAGCACGTTCACATCCGACGGACGGATAGCTTCGTGTGCTTCCTGCGAGTTTTCTTTGCTGCTGTACTGATTCGGGGCTTTCGGCAGGTACTTGTCGCCGAAGTTGTCGCCGATGTAACCACGCACCATCTCGAGCGCATCCTGGCTCAGGTTGGTGGAGTCGGTACGCATATAGGTGATGTGACCCGCTTCATACAGCCGCTGGGCCATCATCATGGTTTTCTTCACGCCAAAGCTCAGACGGGTACTGGCCGCCTGCTGCAAGGTGGAAGTGATGTAAGGCGCACCCGGCTTGCTGCTGGTCGGTTTGTCTTCGCGATCCAGCACCGTATAACGGGCTTTCTCCAGCAGTTTGAGCGCGGCGTGGGTCTGCTCACGGTTAACCGGTTTGAACGGTTTGTCGTGGGCATGTGTCACTTCCATCTGCAGCGCGGTATCACCTTTCGCCAACAGATCGGCATGCAACTCCCAGTACTCTTCCGGCACGAAGGCTTTGATGTCGCGCTCACGCTCCACCACCAGTCGAACCGCAACGGATTGCACTCGCCCGGCGGACAGGCCACGGGCAATTTTTTTCCACAGCAGCGGCGAAACCATGTAACCCACCACGCGGTCCATAAAGCGACGCGCCTGCTGAGCGTTAACACGATCGATATTCAGTTCACCGGGCTGTTTGAACGCATTTTGGATCGCGTTCTTGGTAATTTCGTTAAACACCACGCGGCTAAAGCGTTTGTCGTCACCCCCGATAACTTCCCGCAGGTGCCAGGCAATGGCTTCCCCTTCGCGGTCAAGGTCGGTTGCGAGATAAATGTGGTCGGCGTTTTCCGCTAACGACTTTAACTCGGCGACAACTTTTTCTTTACCCGGCAGGATTTCGTATTGCGCTTTCCAGCCATGGTAAGGATCGACACCCATGCGATTTACCAGCGCCGTCGTCGGATCTTTTTTAACTTTCTTCTTGGCTTTGTCTTCGGTTGAGTCAGCGCTCTTTTTGCTGGCTGAGCCACTGGTCGGCAAATCACGGATATGACCGACGCTGGACTTCACCACGTAGTCATTACCTAAATATTTATTAATAGTTTTGGCTTTTGCCGGGGACTCAACTATTACGAGAGCTTTACCCATATTTACCTTTACCTAATTTTATTTCTTCTAAAAAGAAGTCTTTTATCTCGCCGTGCCGCAGCGATTCATATCTCTTTTTTATATTGCGGCAGTCTGGCAAGAGATCAACATGTTTTTTTCTATCGGCTGTTTAACTGCTCAACCTGAACGCAAGTTGTTGATCCTGCCTACTATTCACTCATGCCCCAGAAGTACGGCAGTGTGAAACTCATTCATGGCGTAAACAAAACCTTCCACCCGACGCCGCAAAATCCCACACTGTACCTGATAAAAAGCGTCACGCAACCTAATTAGCACGGAAAGGCAGATTTCGCCAATCGGCAGATAGTGCTAGCCATCCAGACGGCAAATAAACCTTAGTCTGTTTGCGGATAAATGCGAACTGGCGTTAGAATATGTGCAGAATTTTTCATTGGAGTGTAATAAATGCGCACTGATACCTCACCTATTGCTCGCGAAGCCCTGCTGGAAGAAGCAAATAAACTTATTCGCCAGCATGATGAATATCTGCATGGTATGGTTGCCACTGATGTTGAACAAAAAGGCAGCGTTTTAGTTTTCCGCGGTGAATTCTTTTTGGATCCGGATGGATTGCCAACGATAAAAACTACCGCTGTATTTAATATGTTTAAACACTTGGCCCACGTGTTTTCTGATAAATACCATTTGGTCGATTAAGCATTAAAAAAGGGGGCCATGGCCCCCTTGATGTTTAAACATTCGGTTAAAGCAGTGGCTTTTCACCCCGCTGCCACCAGCGTAACAGCAGACGATCGACGCTTTCCGCCGCACTGCTGGTAAAACGGTCCATCATGCGTTTACGGCGTGCATAGCGCACCCCGACCACCTCGTGGTTTTCCATTTCAGCAATCAACAAATCATCACTGGTGCCAATGGCATCAATCAGCCCTTTGTCTTTCGCCTGAGTGCCGAACCAATGCTCACCGGTCGCCACGCTATCGATATCCAGCGATGGACGCTGTTGATGAACAAACTGTTTAAACAGCTCGTGGGTGTCGTTCAAATCTTCACGGAATTTCTCACGCCCCTGCTCGGTATTTTCGCCAAACAATGTCAGCGTGCGTTTGAACTCACCGGCGGTGTGCAGCTCTACATCAATATCATTCTTTTTCAGCAAGCGATGGAAGTTAGGGATTTGCGCCACGACGCCAATGGAACCGATGATGGCAAAGGGGGCTGCAACGATGCGATCTGCCACGCAGGCCATCATATAACCGCCGCTGGCCGCCACTTTATCGACCGCAACCGTCAGGCGAATGCCACCGGTACGCAAACGTGCCAGTTGCGATGACGCCAGGCCGTAGCCGTGCACCACCCCACCAGGGCTTTCCAAGCGCAGCAACACTTCATCCTGCGGCGTCGCTACTGCCAATACCGCCGAAATTTCCTCACGCAGTGAAGTCACTTCATGGGCATCCATGCTGCCTTTGAAATCCAGTACGTACAGGCAAGGTTTGGTGGCTTCAACCGCACCGGCTTTGGCACGCTGTTTCTTCAGTTTATCGTCGGCCTTGGTCTGCTTTTTAAACTGTTTGCTCCAGGCCTTTTGTTCCGCATCGCCCATGCGCGCCAGCCGCATATCACGCTGCATGTCGCGATATTGTTCGCCGAGGTCAGTCAACTGCAGTTCCCCTTTCTGGCGGTTCTTGCGTTGCCCCAGGCTGACCGCCAGCAACGCCAGCGCGGCGATAGCAATCACTACCGTCGCGACTTTGGCCAAAAACAGGCCATAAACAGATATAAACTCCACAGATTCCGCCTTTATTAACAGGTTGTTAGTATGATCTCATTCATTCTAGCCAACCGACGCGGTGGCTGTCGCGGCTAAATAAAAAATCCTTGTGATACCTTTTTACTATGTGGGCACATTTGGGCTTAACCAAGCCGCTGCTGTTCCCTTTTTGTTACAAAAGAATGACGATTCTGCTGCCTAATCATTGAAAATACGATCCATTTAAGGCATATAACACGGATTATTCATCAACATGATGATCCAAATTCGCTGCGGGGCCCTGCATGCGGTCGAGCCTTAGCTCCTGTCATGGCCCCTCAATCCACACCCCTCCCCGATGCAAGCGGGAGACCAGCCACCAAGGCGCGAGGAATTATTGTGCATTACCAACCTAAACAAGATCTGCTGGAAAAACGTATCATTTTGGTCACCGGCGCCGGTGACGGCATCGGTCGCGAAGCGGCACTCACTTACGCCAAATTTGGCGCACAGCTGGTGCTGTTGGGGCGTACCGAAAGCAAGTTGCAGGCGGTACAAGCCGAGATCGCAAAACTCAGCAGTGCGCCAACCTACATCATCACGCTGGATCTGCTGCATACCACCCAGGAGCAGTGCCAACAGGTGGCCCAAGAATTAGCAACTCATGTCCCACGCCTCGACGGCGTGCTGCATAACGCCGGTCTGCTGGGTGATATCGCTCCCATGGCCGGGCTGTCGATGGCAATGTGGAATGAGGTGATGCAGGTGAACGTCAACGCGACCTTTATGCTCACTCAGGCGCTGCTGCCATTGCTGCTGAAATCCAACGCCGGATCGCTGGTCTTTACCAGTTCCAGCGTCGGCCGTACCGGACGTGCCAACTGGGGTGCCTATGCGGTGTCCAAGTTCGCCACCGAGGGCATGATGCAGGTGTTGGCCGATGAATACAAAAGTCGCCATCTTCGGGTAAATTGCATCAATCCTGGTGGAACACGCACCCAAATGCGCGCATCAGCCTTCCCGCACGAAGACAAAAGCAAGCTAAAAACCCCGGCTGATATTATGCCGCTTTACCTCTATCTGATGGGCGATGACAGCCGCCGTAAAACCGGCATGAGCTTCGATGCCCAGCCAAACCGTAAACCCGGCGCCGCCGAATAAAAGGGGCTTTATCATGGCTGAAGATCGTCACCAACAACGCCAGCAGCGCCTGAAAGAACAGGTCGATGCCCGCATCGCTGCGGCTCAGGATGCACGGGGTTTACTGCTGGTTTTCACCGGTAACGGCAAGGGCAAGACTACCGCAGCATTTGGCACTCTGACTCGCGCTGTCGGCCACGGGATGAAAGCCGCCGTCATTCAGTTCATCAAGGGAGAGTGGCCGAACGGCGAAAAGAATCTGCTGCAGCAGCACGGCGTTGAGTTTCAGGTGATGGCCACCGGTTTTACCTGGGAAACCCAGGATAAAGCCAGCGATACCGCCGCTTGTCAGGCCGTATGGCAACACGGCAAGCGTATGTTGGCCGACAGCAGCCTGGATCTGGTACTACTGGACGAACTGACCTACATGGTCAGCTACGGGTACCTTGAGCTGGATGAGCTGCTGGAGGCGCTACGACAACGCCCTGCACACCAGACGGTGATTATCACCGGGCGAGGATGCCATAGAGATCTGTTGGAGCTGGCGGATACGGTCACGGAGATGCGACCGGTGAAACACGCATTTGACGCGGGTATCAAGGCACAACAGGGAATTGACTGGTAACGCAAAGAAAACGCCGCAGCCCGGAGAGGGTTGCGGCGTAATGATTAGCTACGCTTGGCGGGCTTGCCAGGCTTGCTGCCTGCCGCACTGCGACGTCCGCTGCCGGCCACCTGGGTATGGCGCTTGACGGCACGACGGATCTGATTGGCTTTCACGCGGCGACGTTCACGCTCAATCGGCATCTTGCTAACGGTTTCCGGTTTTAACTCAACCAGTTCGCGCAGATAGTTAATTGCCGGCAAGTCCAGCTCGGTCCAACCGCCACGCGGCAGGCCTTTCGGCAGATCGATATCGCCGTAACGCACACGGATCAGGCGACTCACCTGCACGCCAACCGCTTCCCAAAGACGACGAACTTCACGGTTACGCCCTTCGGTCAAAGTGACGTTGTACCACTGGTTAATGCCTTCGCCACCCTGGAAACTGATGGTGCGGAAAGCGGCCGGGCCGTCTTCCAGCTGAACGCCCTTGCTCAGTTGCTTGATTTTTTCGTCATCAATCTGACCAAATACACGCACCGCATATTCACGCTCAACTTCACGGCTTGGGTGCATCAGGCGGTTCGCCAGTTCACCATCAGTGGTGAACAGCAGCAAGCCTGAGGTATTGACGTCCAGACGCCCTACTGCCACCCAGCGTGAGCCACGCAGTTTAGGCAGGCGATCAAATACCGTCGGACGGCCTTCAGGATCGCTACGGGTGCAGAGTTCGCCTTCCGGCTTGTAATACGCCAGTACGCGGCAAACCGCTTCTTCGGATTCTTTAACCGAGACCACGTGGCCATCCAAACGGATTTTCATTGAAGCGGTTACTTCAACGCGATCACCCAGTTTGGCGACTTTACCGTCGACGCTGACGCGACCGGCTTCAATAATGGTTTCGATTTCACGACGCGAGCCATGGCCGGCGCGCGCTAAAACTTTCTGTAACTTCTCGCTCATTGAGCAACCTCTAGTGTCGCCTTCACAGGCGTCGGGGGGATGACTACCGCGGCGTCAAGCGCCACGGTAGTAACAATACGTTTACATAGATCGAACCGCGCATTATACAGGCTTTCAATAGGGTTGAAACCCACTTTATTGTCGGGTCGATTATCAAAAGCTATTGATGGCTTCAGCACGCGAGGGAAAACGGGCGCAGGCCCGTTAGATAAACAACCGCAGTGATTTAATTAATGACCGAGAAAATTGACAACCTCCCGATATACCACCTCCGGCTGTTCGAGAATACCAAGATGAGTGCGGGCATCTTCCAGCCGCGCAACCGAGAAGAACGGATGGTCAACGGCAAACCCCTGTTGGTGCCGCAGGTAATCGTCATCACGATCCAGCGAGTAAATATGCCGACAAACCGGAGGGGAGCTTAATTGACTCAGCCGGTGAAGTGGCGAACGGTACTGCAGATAGGCTTGTTCAATCGCTACGCCAGCCGCCTGCCAAACGCGAAAATCTTCCTGCGCCATTTCGACAGTCAGATGATGTTTAACCCGTGGTTGCTCAATTCCCCCCTGCCAGAAACTAAACAATTCATCACGTGCCGCCAGCCATTTTTCTGGCCGCTGCATTTGTTGCACCGAATCGAAAAATGCCGGTTCAGGCTGAGTCATGATCCAATCGAGAAAGACCATGGCTTGCGTCTGCTGTGGCAAGCTCTCGGCCAACGCCACCGCAATCCAACTGGCGTGTGCCACCGACAACGTCGCAAACCGCTCCACCCGCAGTTCAAGTAACAGTTGGCGCAAATCCGCCAGCAAATCCTCAGCACCCAGAGCAAGATCGACACCGCCGGCGGACAGCCCGTGGCCACGCCAGTCGAGACTGATCACCCGGTATTGTTGCTCCGCCAGTGCGGTAAAAGGGGCAAAAACGGTTTTCGGCTCACACCAGCCAGGCAGCAAGAGCAACGTCAGTGGACCTGAGCCGGAATCGTGATAATCGAGGGAAAGAGTGCCATGGCGAAACGCTGTCATTTTGTCTCCTAAACGTCATTGCCCTAAATCACTTAGGGGCTTATGCGCTAGTGGTAAAATGACAGCGTTTATCGATCTCATCTATGGGAAATGATGCTAACAAACAGGCTTCGCACCTAATGAAAAAATACGCACGAAACGGACTGTTTTAATGCCGTTCACAAGGGTAAGCGGCGGTTAACGCCAGCATAATCACCGAAGGCGCTGAATAGTGCAGCTGTTCCGGGTGTTCATTTAAATATTGCATGACCGCATCCGAGGCCATGCCCACGCTCATACCGGCATCCGGGCAAATATTGCGGTTGCCCTGCATCGAAAAGGTATCAAATACCCCGGCCACATAGCCCATAAACATCCCGCCATCGAGCGCTTCGGCAACGGTGGCTGCACCATTTTTATTTTTCACATAGCCGCTGGTCTCAGACAGCAAGGCGCTGCCGGAATAAAAACCTGCACTGGCCGCAGAGGAAAACAATATGGCCGCTAAAAGAGAAACCCGCTTAATCATCGCTATGCATCCTGCCTATTATCTATTTTTGATATTGTAGAATAGCGGCTTTAACCCTAAATGACGCCGTTTCGGCCACTTTTCAGAATAATGAGCAAAAACTACCGCGATGAATCAACGGAAAGGCGTTGGGTCACCCGCCCCTTCGCGCAGCACTTCCGGTGCGGACTCGGTCAGGTCAACCACCGTGGTCGGTTGCTGCCCCAGGAAGCCACCGTGGATCACCAGATCCACCTGTTTACCCAGGTGTTCGCTGATTTCTTCCGGGTCGGATTCGGCAAAATCATTGCCTGGCAGCATCAACGTAGTCGACATCATCGGTTCGTTTAATATTTCCAGTAACGCCAGCGCAATCGGGTTCGACGGCACGCGCAAGCCTATGGTTTTACGTTTGTCATTCATCAGGCGGCGCGGAACTTCCTTGGTCGCTTTCAGAATGAAGGTGTAGTTACCGGGAGTGTTGTTTTTGATCAGTCGGAACGCGGTATTGTCGACATAAGCGTAAGTCGATAACTCAGACAGATCGCGACACATCAGCGTAAAGTTATGATTGCCGTCCAATTGACGAATGCGACAGATACGTTCCATCGCCGACTTTTCTTCCAGCTTGCAGCCCAGCGCGTAACCGGAATCGGTGGGATAAACGATCACACCGCCCTTACGCAGCACATCCACCGCCTGATTGATCAGTCGCGGTTGGGGATTGTCTGGATGAATATAAAAAAGCTGACTCATGACTTGCTCCTAAAAATGATGCACGCGGGCGGCATCGCCCACGTTAAATCAATCGACTTTGGCCAGTTGTGGCTGCGACCAGTCACGCCACACGGGTTCAACACCGCCGGGTAACCACAGTTTACGGCCCAGTTCGATCCACGAGCAGGGCTGATGGAAATCAGAGCCCTGCGACGCCAATAATTGATATTCCTGCGCATACTTCGCCAATTGCGAACGCTCATGCGGCGCCTGCTGACACTGCGCAACTTCCATGGCATCACCGCCATGTTCCGCAAAGTGCGCCAGCAACCGCTTCAGCCATTTGGCCGTCAGGTCGTAACGGCCCGGGTGCGCTATCACCGCCTGGCCGCCAGATTGATGAATCACATCAATGGCTTGTTCTATTGTACACCACTGTGGCGGAACGTAGCCGGTTTTGCCTTTGGCCAGGTATTTCTTGAACACCTGAGCCATATTATCGGCCATGCCGATCTGCACCAGATAACGGGCAAAGTGGCCACGGGTCACCGCCCCGCCGTCTGCCAATTTTTGTGCGCCTTCAAAAGCACCTTCAATACGCGCCTTGGCCAGTCGCACGCCTATTTCATGGGCGCGCAGGTGACGGCGCTCGGTCTGTTCGGCCAACAGCTGCACCATCGCCGGGTGCGTGGTCTCTATCCCCAGCCCCACGATATGGATCTCGTGGTTTTCCCACAGCGTGGAGATCTCTACCCCGTTAACCAACTGCAACGGTAGCGATAATTCAGCAATAGTTGCCGCCGCTGCGGCCAGGCCCGCGGTGGTGTCGTGGTCGGTAATCGCCAGTACGCCCACCCGCATTTCAACCGCCCGCTGCACCAGCTGCGCCGGCGTCAAATAGCCGTCAGAGGCGGTGGTATGGCTGTGGAGGTCGTAGAGAGTAAATGCGGAAGGTTGGGGGCTGCTGTCTGTCAAAAGGAATATCCGGCAATGGCTTGGTCTTCTATCATACCCGCGATCGCCCGGCGGACGGAAATCTATTCTGGTCCGAGGCCCCTTCCCGCTGATGAAAATAATTCACGCTTGCCGCTAAAACATTGTGCGAAAAGAGGGTTGACTTTATTCCCACGAACCAGTTAACTAGTACACAAGTTCAGGGCAGTTCCCTGGTTGGATGATAAACAAGAGAGCATAGAAATGAATAAGCAAACTTCTCTTCTTCGTTGGTGGCGTCACTCCCTTTCTCGGGCGGAGTAATCACGCATACCTGTCATCTGACACTGCAGATTCCCTAAGCCCGCTGGTAACGCGGGCTTTTTTATGGATAAATTTTAACTGGAACCACCAATGATGAACATCAAACCACAACTCAAATTACTGAAGGCGGAGGCCAGTTACCGGGGCGATCCGACCACCATTTTCCACCAGTTGTGCGGCGCTCGTCCGGCCACCCTGCTGCTGGAGTCGGCTGAAATCAACAGCAAGCAAAACCTGCAAAGCCTGTTGGTGATCGACAGTGCCCTGCGCATCACCGCTCTGGGCCGCACCGTGACGCTGCAGGCGCTGACCGCCAACGGCGCGGCGATGCTGCCGTTGCTGGACGAAGCCCTGCCGGCCGAAGTCCAGATCCAGGTACGTCCTGATGGGCGTGAACTGACCTTCCCGGTGATTGATGCCATTCAGGATGAAGATGCCCGCCTGCGTTCGCTGTCGGTGTTTGATGCACTGCGCACCCTGCTGACGCTGGTTGACTCCCCGGCTGACGAACGTGAAGCGGTGATGCTTGGCGGCCTGTTTGCCTACGATCTGGTCGCCGGTTTTGAAGACCTGCCGGAACTGCGACAGGATCAGCGCTGCCCGGACTTCTGTTTCTATCTGGCGGAAACCCTGCTGGTGCTGGATCACCAGCGCGGCGTTGCCCGTCTGCAGGCCAGCGTTTTCACTGCCGACACGGCGGAAGAGCAACGTCTGCAACAGCGTCTGGAACAGCTGCAGGTTCAATTGAAACAGACGCCGCAGCCTATCCCGCACCAGAAACTGGAAGACATGCAGCTGAGCTGCAACCAGACCGATGAAGAATACGGTGCGGTCGTCAGCGAATTGCAACAGGCCATCCGTCAGGGCGAAATCTTCCAGGTCGTACCATCGCGCCGTTTCTCACTGCCGTGCCCGGCCCCGCTGGCCGCTTATCAAACGCTGAAAGACAACAACCCAAGCCCGTATATGTTCTATATGCAGGATGATGAATTCACCCTGTTCGGGGCTTCGCCGGAAAGCGCGCTGAAATACGATGCCGGCAACCGCCAGATCGAAATCTACCCGATTGCCGGTACCCGTCCTCGCGGGCGTCGCGCCGATGGTTCGCTGGATCTGGATCTCGACAGCCGTATCGAGCTGGAAATGCGCACCGATCACAAAGAACTGGCCGAACACCTGATGCTGGTCGATCTGGCGCGTAACGATTTGGCGCGCATCTGTCAGGCCGGTAGCCGCTATGTGGCCGACCTGACCAAAGTGGACCGCTACTCATTCGTGATGCACCTGGTTTCCCGGGTGATTGGCACCCTGCGCGCCGACCTCGACGTGCTGCACGCCTACCAGGCCTGCATGAACATGGGCACCCTGAGCGGTGCGCCAAAAGTACGCGCCATGCAGTTAATTGCCGCCTCTGAAGGCACGCGTCGCGGCAGCTACGGCGGTGCAGTCGGTTATTTCACTGCCACCGGCGATTTGGATACCTGTATTGTCATCCGCTCCGCGTATGTTGAAGACGGCATTGCAACCGTGCAAGCCGGCGCCGGTGTGGTGCTGGATTCTGTTCCTCAGGCGGAAGCCGATGAGACCCGTAATAAGGCACGAGCCGTGCTGCGTGCCATTGCCAGCGCGCACCAGGCCAAGGAGGTGTTCTGATGGCCGATATCTTACTGCTCGATAACGTTGATTCCTTTACCTATAACCTGGTCGACCAGTTGCGTGCCAGCGGTCATCAGGTGGTAATTTACCGTAACCAGATTTCTGCCGAAGTGATTATCGAACGCCTGCAGCAGTTGGAACAGCCGGTTCTGATGCTGTCACCGGGTCCGGGTACCCCGTCCGAAGCCGGTTGCATGCCGGAACTGTTACAACGCCTGCGCGGCCAGTTGCCGATTATCGGCATCTGTCTGGGTCATCAGGCGATTGTCGAAGCCTACGGCGGCCACGTTGGTCAGGCCGGTGAGATCTTGCACGGCAAGGCCTCGGCCATCAGCCACGACGGCGAAGGGATGTTTGCCGGGATGGTGAACCCACTGCCGGTGGCACGCTATCACTCACTGGTCGGCAGCAATATCCCGGCCGAGCTCACCGTCAACGCCCAGTTTGGCGAGATGGTGATGGCAGTACGTCATGACCAGCATCGCGTATGCGGTTTCCAGTTCCATCCGGAATCGATCCTGACCACCCACGGCGCGCGTTTGCTTGAGCAGACACTGGCCTGGGCGCTGGCGAAATAACGAGGGATACGACGATGCAAACTATTCTTGAAAAACTGTACCGCTCAGAGTCGATGGACCAACAGGAAAGTCAGCAGTTATTCAGCGCCATCGTGCGCGGTGAGCTGGAACCAAGCCAATTGGCAGCGGCACTGATCAGCATGAAAATTCGCGGCGAACGCCCGGAGGAGATCGCCGGAGCGGCCAAAGCGCTGCTGGCCGATGCCCTGCCGTTCCCACGCCCGGATTACCCGTTTGCCGATATCGTCGGCACCGGTGGCGACGGCACCAACAGCATTAATATTTCCACCGCCAGTGCCTTTGTGGCAGCAGCATGCGGCGCCAAAGTGGCCAAACACGGCAACCGCAGCGTTTCCAGCCGGTCCGGCTCCTCTGATCTGCTGGCGGCGTTTGGCATTCGCCTGGATTTGCCGGCGGAAGAAGCGCGTAAGGCACTGGACGAACTGGGCGTGTGCTTCCTGTTCGCCCCGCAATATCACACCGGTTTCCGCCATGCGATGCCGGTACGCCAGCAACTGAAAACCCGTACGGTGTTCAACGTGCTCGGCCCGTTGATCAACCCGGCACGTCCACCGCTGGCGCTGATCGGCGTTTACAGCCCGGAACTGGTGCTGCCGATTGCCGAAACCCTGCGCGTGCTGGATTATCAACGGGCAGCGGTGGTGCACGGCGGCGGAATGGATGAAGTGGCTATCCATGCGACTACTCATGTGGCCGAATTGAACAACGGTGAAATTGAAAGCTATCAGTTGACGCCACAGTCCTTCGGGCTGCAAAGCTACCCGCTGGAAGCCCTGCTGGGCGGCTCACCGGAAGAAAATCGTGACATTCTGGCAAGGTTGTTACAAGGTAAAGGTGACCCGGCGCACGCCGCTGCGGTAGCCGCTAACGTGGCGCTGCTGCTGAAGTTATTCGGGCATGAAGACCTGCGCCAAAACGCGCAGCAGGCACTGGACATGATTCACAGCGGACAAGCTTACGAGCGCGTCACCGCACTGGCAGCAAGAGGATAAATGATGCAGGAAACCGTGCTCAACAAGATTGTTCGTGACAAAGCGCAATGGGTCGCAGCACGACAGCAACAACAGCCACTGGCCAGTTTTCAGAATGAAATCGTCCCGAGTGAACGCGGTTTTTACCACGCGTTAGAGGGAGCCAGAACGGCGTTTATTCTTGAATGTAAAAAGGCATCCCCTTCCAAAGGGTTGATCCGCGAAAACTTTGATCCGGTGGAAATCGCTGAGGTCTACAAGGATTTCGCCTCGGCGATCTCGGTGCTGACCGATGAAAAATACTTCCAGGGCAGCTTCGATTTTCTGCCGCTGGTCAGCAAGACGGTGACACAGCCGGTACTGTGCAAAGATTTTATTATCGATCCGTACCAGATCTACCTGGCTCGTTTCTATCAGGCCGATGCCATCCTGCTGATGCTGTCGGTGCTTAATGACGATCAATACCGTCAGTTAGCCGCAGTGGCGCACAGCCTGAACATGGGCGTGCTGACCGAAGTGATCAGTGAAGAAGAGCTGCAACGGGCCATTGCTCTGGAAGCGCGCGTGGTGGGCATCAATAACCGCGATCTGCGCGATCTGAGCATCGATCTGGATCGCACTCGTCAGTTGGCGCCACGCGTGCCACACGGCGTGACGGTGATCAGCGAGTCCGGCATCAACAACTACGGCCAGATCCGCGAACTGAGCCACTTTGCCAACGGTTTTCTGATTGGCAGTGCATTGATGTCGGAACCCGACCTGCGCGCCGCCGTGCGCCGGGTGATGCTCGGCGACAATAAAGTTTGTGGGCTGACCCGTCCGCAAGACGCCGCCGCGGCCTATCAGGCAGGTGCCGTCTACGGTGGGCTGATTTTTGTCGGGCGCTCCCCGCGCTATGTCGATATCACCCGTGCCCGTGAAGTCATTTCCGGCGCTCCGCTGAAATACGTCGGCGTGTTCTGTGACGCACAGGTAGAAACGGTAGTACAGACTGTCGCACGTCTGGGCCTGAAAGCAGTGCAACTGCACGGTGCGGAAGACCAAACCTATATCACCGCCCTGCGCGCCGAACTGCCGATCGACTGTCAGATTTGGAAGGCGCTGAGCGTGAAAGACCATTTGCCAAAGCGCGATTTGCAGCACGTTGACCGCTACCTGCTGGATAACGGCGCGGGCGGCACCGGGCAACGTTTCGACTGGTCGGTACTCCAGGGTGAAAACCTGGAAAACGTGATGCTGGCCGGTGGCCTGGGTGCAGACAACTGTGTTGACGCGGCCAAGCTCGGCTGCGCCGGTCTGGACTTTAACTCCGGCGTTGAGAGCCAGCCCGGCATTAAGGATCCTGCCCGTCTGGCGGCGGTGTTCCAGACCCTGCGCGCTTACTGAAGATCATTAACGGATAATAACGGGAACTATAATGACGCTGCTTAACCCCTACTTCGGCGAATTTGGTGGCCAATATGTGCCACAGATTCTGATGCCGGCCTTAAAACAACTGGAAGAAGCCTTTGTCAGCGCACAGCGCGACCCGGAGTTCCAGGCTGAATTTATCGACCTGCTGAAAAACTACGCCGGTCGCCCAACGGCGCTGACGCTGTGCAGAAACCTCACTGCCGGTACCAAAACCAAGCTGTACCTGAAACGTGAAGACTTGCTGCACGGCGGCGCACACAAAACCAACCAGGTGTTGGGTCAGGCACTGTTGGCCAAACGCATGGGCAAAACCGAAATCATCGCCGAAACCGGTGCCGGTCAGCATGGCGTTGCCTCGGCCCTGGCCTGTGCCTTGCTCGGCCTGAAGTGTCGCATCTATATGGGTGCCAAAGATATTGAACGCCAGTCACCGAACGTCTTCCGCATGCGTCTGATGGGGGCGGAAGTGATCCCGGTGCATAGCGGTTCTTCTACGCTGAAAGACGCCTGTAACGAAGCACTGCGCGACTGGTCCGGCAGCTACGAAACCGCCCACTATATGTTGGGTACCGCAGCAGGCCCACATCCGTATCCAACCATCGTACGTGAATTCCAGCGCATGATCGGTGAGGAAACCAAAGCGCAGATGCTGGAACGCGAAGGCCGCCTGCCGGATGCGGTACTGGCCTGTGTCGGTGGTGGCTCCAACGCCATCGGCATGTTCGCTGACTTTATCGATGATGCCAGCGTGGGTCTGATCGGCGTTGAACCCGCCGGTCTGGGTATTGAAACCGGTCAGCACGGCGCCCCCTTGAAGCACGGCCACGTGGGGATCTATTTCGGCATGAAAGCGCCGATGATGCAGACTTCCGAAGGCCAGATTGAAGAGTCCTATTCCATTTCGGCGGGGCTCGACTTCCCTTCCGTTGGGCCGCAGCACGCCTATCTGAACAGCATTGGTCGCGCAGAATATGTGTCGATTACCGATGACGAGGCGTTGGACGCCTTCAAAGCGCTATCGCGTAGCGAAGGGATTATCCCGGCGCTGGAGTCTTCCCATGCCCTGGCACACGCGCTGAAAATGATCCGTGAAACACCGCAAAAGGAACAGATCCTGGTGGTTAACCTGTCTGGCCGCGGCGACAAAGACATATTTACCGTTCACGACATTCTGAAAGCACGGGGAGAAATCTGATGGAACGTTACCAGCAACTGTTCGACCGCCTGGCAAGCAACAAGGAAGGCGCCTTCGTCCCGTTCGTGACCCTCGGCGATCCAAACCCGACATTGTCATTGCAAATCATCAATACTTTGGTTGAAGCCGGTGCCGACGCGCTGGAATTGGGTATCCCGTTCTCCGATCCACTGGCTGACGGCCCAACCATCCAAAGTTCGGCGCTGCGCGCATTCGCCTCTGGCGTCACACCAACCCAGTGCTTTGAAATGCTGGCCGCCATCCGTCAGAAGCACCCTGGCATCCCCATTGGTTTGCTGATGTACGCCAACCTGGTGTTCCATAAAGGCATCGATGCGTTTTACCAACGTTGCGCCGAAGTGGGCGTTGATTCGGTGCTGATTGCCGACGTGCCGTATGAAGAGTCAGCGCCCTTCCGGGCCGCTGCTATCCGCCATGGCATCGCGCCGATCTTTATCTGCCCGCCAAATGCCGACGATGATTTGCTGCGTGAAATCTCCTCACACGGCAGGGGATACACCTACCTGTTGTCACGCGCTGGCGTAACCGGGACCGAAAGTCGCGCGCAATTGCCACTGCATCACCTGGTGAACAAACTGCGTGAATACCATGCAGCCCCCCCGCTGCAAGGGTTTGGCATTTCCGAGCCGGCTCAGGTGCGTGATGCACTGCAGGCCGGGGCTGCCGGGGCGATATCCGGCTCGGCGATCGTCAAGATTATTGAGCAAAACCAAGCGCAACCGGCCGAAATGCTGACCCGACTGGCGACCTTTGTCAGTGAAATGAAGGCCGCAACCCGGGCGTAATTCCCCAATAACGGGTGCAGAGGATCTGTGCCCGTTGTTAACATATTGTTTCCCTTCAAGGTTGTGCTAATTTTTTACAGCTTGGATTTGAACAAACCCCATTCTTGTCTCACAATGAATCTTGCGCGTCGGGCATTTCTTTATTTGGGGGAAATGCGCTACGTTTTCAGGTGAAAACCCAAATGTAGTTTCAACAATAACATTGCATGGAGAGTAATTTATGAAGCTATTTAAAACCCTTTCGGTCTTATGCATGGCAGCCGTTGTGGCATTCGCAGTGAGTGCCTGCGCGCCAACAGCGAAATCTGAAGGGACTGGCGGTTATATTGACGATACGGTAGTGACAACCAAGGTGAAGTCAGCGCTGCTGGCGGATAAAACCATCAAATCTACCGAAATCAGCGTCGAGACCTTTAAAGGTCGTGTGCAGCTGAGCGGTTTCGTCAGCTCAAGCGCCGATGCCAACCGTGCGGTGCAGGTGACTCGTGGCGTAGCGGGTGTGAAATCCGTTGAGAACGTAATGAATATCAAGTAGTAAAAATAAAACGGAGGCGCTGTATGCGCCTCCCTGTTTCACCCCTGTCAGAAGCGATACCCTGCCCCGAACATAAACACCCACGGATCCAAACGCGTATCGATGCTGTGATGATTACCGTCCGCGTCGTCAAAGCGAGTTTTGGTTTCGATGTTCATCCACCACACTGACATGTTCAGCATCCAGTGCTCATCCAGGTTGTAATCCAGGCCCGCCTGCGCGGCCACGCCCCAGGAGTCTTTCAAACTCAGGTTGCTCAGCCCGGCGCTTTTACCGTTGTCGTTGAATTTTTCATCGAAGAAGGTGGTGTAGTTAACCCCCAGCCCCAGGTACGGACGCAGTTTGTCCTGCTTATCGCCAAAGTAGTATTGCGCCATCAGGCTTGGCGGCAGATCGCGCACCGTGGCGATATCACCGTTCACCGCCTTGCCATTCAGCCCCACTTTATGGCGAAACGGCGTTGCGGCCAGCAGTTCGACGCCAATATTGTCCGTGACCATATAGCCGAAGGTCAGACCAAGCTGGGTATTATTGTCGGCACTGAATGAGCCTTGCCCCAGCACGTCATCCGATCCGGCGTTTGGCCGCACCGTTGCAGCGCCGGCGCGGAAAAGAAAATCCCCTGCCTGATGTGCACTTGCCAACATAGGGGCCATCATCGCCGCCAATACCACCAGAGTTGTCTTTTTCATTATCCATTCCATTTGTGTGGTTATCATCCAGGGGAATATACCTACTTACGGGTATTTATGATCCCATCGAGATCACATCTTATGTGTAAAAATTTTAAATCCTACTAAAAACAAGGTTACCTAAGAGGCTAATAAATCAAGAATTGATCTGAATCAAAAAACACTTTTGTTGCAAATTATCTACATGTTTAGTTATGGGGACGTAGCATAAACGGGGCAAATATTTTTATCCTTCGACCGGCATGAGGGTGACAAATTTAGCGGGAATTAGGTTAAACGCTGTGGCTTGAAGGATAACGAGTAGATAGCAATAACGGCGATCGCCGAAGAAATCGTCGCAGTGCACTTCACGGGGTGCCACAGCGGCCTGGAACAGGGTACAATCGCCCACTGATTTTGATTTATCTCTGTTTCTCGATGCCAAGGAGTCTGCATGCCTATCACGGCCAACACGTTGTACCGTGACAGTTTTAATTTTTTCCGTAACCAACTGACCAGTATCCTGATGCTGGCGCTGTTGACCGCGTTCATTTCTGTACTGCTCAATCAGGCTTTCAGCCCTGATGTCGAACAGTTGAAGATCCTGAGCGCAACGGAAGGTGACTTTGCTGCATCCGCCGGTATGGGGATCCAGGAAATCATTCAACAAATGACGCCTGAGCAACAGATGGTGTTATTGAAGGTTTCAGCCGCCGCCACCTTTTCCGCATTAGTGGGCAACGTGTTGCTGGTTGGCGGGATGCTGACATTGATTCGCCTGGTTTCCCAGGGGCAGCGCATCAGCGCACTGCGCGCTATCGGTGCTTCCGCGCCAGAGTTGCCACGTTTGCTGTTGCTGCTGTTCATCTGCACGCTGTTGATTCAACTGGGCCTGACGCTGTTTGTGGTACCTGGCGTGATCATGGCGATCGCTTTCTCGCTGGCACCGGTGATCACCGCTACCGACAAGAAAGGCGTGTTTGCCTCGATTAAGCTGAGCTGCAAGTTGGCTTTCGCCAATGCGCGTGTGATTGTTCCGGCGATGATGCTGTGGCTGGCAGCCAAGCTGCTGGTGCTGTTTATGGTGAGCCACCTTTCGGTGCTGACCCCAAACGTCGCCAGCGTGGTATTGACTGCATTGAGCAACCTGGTTTCTGCCCTGTTGCTGGTTTACCTGTTCCGTCTGTATATGCTGCTGCGCAGCTAATTTTGCCACAGGAACTTAAAGGGCACGCCTCGGCGTGCCCTTTTGCTTACTGAGTCACCGGCGGTTCAGCCTGTTCCTTACTTTGAATCAGCTTCAGCGCCAGGTACAGATCCGGCACCAGGATCAATTCCCGGTCGCGCCCCATTCGATTGATACGGAACCAGCGCGTCAGCTCGGTTCGACGCCCTGCCAGTACCAGCTTCACGTTACGCTGTAACAAATCCCGTTTCAATTCGTCGATGGCAGCCAATACGCTGATATCGGCATGGGTAAAGCTGGCAACCGCATCCACCACTACCCACCGCGGCTGGAACGGCGTGCTGTCGACCAGGTTGAGGATCCGCCGCTTGAAGTACGCCACGTTGAAATAGGTCAGCGGCGAATTGAAACGATACATCATCACGCCGGGCACCGCTTTAATGCCGTTATTGTTGCCCATTGAGTGGATCATGCCTTCGTCATTAACACCCAGCAGTTGTTCTGTCGGGCGGAACACCGTGCGCAGGAACTGCATCAGGCCCAGTAAGACCGCCAGGCCAATGCCGCTGATCACCCCCACCAGCAGCACGCAGAGGAAGGTAAACATCGCCAGTCGGAAAGCCTGAGCATTACGACGCCGCATGATCCAGATACCGCGAATATCCAGCAACGACCAGGCGGCGTACATCAGCACCACGCCCAACCCCGCGACCGGAATAAACTGCAACGGCGCCATCAGGAACAACAACACGAAAGCAATCACCGCAGCCGCAATGATCGACACCAGTTGGCTCTTGCCGCCGTTGGCATCATTGACCGCGGTACGTGAATCCGCCCCGCTGATGGCAAACCCCTGTGACAGCGCCGAGACGATATTCACCAACCCGAGCGCGCGGAATTCAGCGTCAGCGTTCACCTCATAACCGTTCTTCGCCGCAAAACTACGGGCAGTCAGCATCATGCTGACAAAACTCACCACCGCCAGGTTGAGCGCCGGGATCACCATGTCACGCAGTAAACCCGGTTGAAAATCCGGCCACTGCACGATGGGTAATACATCGCTAAAGCCGCCCACCGTCACCACACCATGCTGCTGCAGTCCACCAGCCCAGGTCATAAAGGTCACCAGGACGATGGCAAATAACGGCGCCGGCCAGTTGGGCCGCCATTTTTTAAACCCGATCAGCGTAACCAGCGTCAGTAACGACACCGACATGGTCAGCCAATCGCTGTGCATCAGGTTGCCCGGCAGCGCGTAGATACGTTCGATCAACTGCGCCGGATGCACGCCAAAACCGAATACCTTGCCAATTTGATCGACGATAATGGTGATCGCCACGCCGTTCAGCAGCCCACTGAGAATCGGCCTGGAGAGCAGGTCCGCCAGCGCACCCAGCTTGAAGCGGCTGGCCAACAGGCACCAGGCGCCCATCATCGCGGTCATCATAATGGTCAACTGCCAGTGGCGTTCCATATTGCCTGCCGCCAATGGGGTCACAACGGCGGCAATTACCGCACAGGTCGCCGCATCCGGCCCCACAATCAGTTGGCGTGAGGAGCCAAAAAACGCGTAGGCTACCATCGGTAAAATACAGGAATATAACCCTACTATCGGGCTGACTCCCGCCAGTTCGGCGTAGGCAATCGCTACCGGCAAGGCCACGGCGGCCACGGAAAGCCCGGCGCGGATGTCCGGTTTCAGCCAACTGCGTTGATACCCTAATAAATGCGTCAAACCAGGCGTCAGCGCCTGGAGAGATTTCCACTGCATAAACTGTTTTCCGTTATAAATTATCCGGCTATTATTGTGTGTATCATGCGATGCCAATGCCGTACTGGCAATCTGCCCGCCGCGAACTCGCGACCTCAATCGTAAGTTTATGCAAATTCCTGCTTTCATGGCGGAAATCCGGCGGCCAAACGCCGATAATCAGCGCTTGCCAGCGGTACACAGAGCCCGCCAAATCCGGTATAGTCGGCCGATGAACAGATGATGGATTGATTTATGAAGCAGTTTCTTGATTTCCTCCCGTTAATTGTCTTTTTTGCATTTTATAAGCTCTACGATATCTACGTCGCCTCTGGTGCGCTGATTGTTGCTACCGCCCTGGCGCTGGTGCTCACCTGGTTTAAATACCGCAAAATCGAGAAGATGACGCTGATCACCTTCCTGATGGTCCTGGTGTTTGGCACCCTGACACTGGTGTTCCATAACGATTTGTTTATCAAATGGAAAGTGACGATCATCTACTGCCTGTTTGCGCTGGCACTGCTGATCAGCCAACTGGTGCTCAAAAAGCCGCTGGTACAACGCATGCTGGGCAAAGAGCTGACGCTGCCGGATAAAGTCTGGAACACCCTCAACCTGGCCTGGGCCGTCTTCTTCCTGGTCTGTGGCCTGGCGAATATCTACGTCGCTTTCTGGCTGCCTCAGAGCGTTTGGGTTAACTTCAAAGTGTTCGGCCTGACCGCGCTGACGCTGGTATATACCCTGCTCAGCGGCGTTTATATCTATCGGCACATGCCGGAAGAACAGAAAAAATAGTTACAAAATTGTTAATGCCCGTGGCGTTTGCTACGGGCAGTATAGTGAAATCCCTTCCTTGATAAGCAGACAGCTATGACTCAACAACGACCTTTACCCAGTGGCGAAATGGTGCTGCGAACGCTGGCGATGCCGGCAGATACCAATGCCAACGGCGATATTTTTGGCGGCTGGCTGATGTCGCAGATGGACATCGGTGGCGCTATTCAGGCGAAAGAAATTGCCGAAGGCCGTGTCGTGACCGTGCGAGTGGATGGCATGACCTTCCTGAAACCGGTCGCGGTAGGTGACGTGGTATGTTGCTACGCACACTGCATCCGCACCGGACGCAGCTCGATCACCATCAATATCGAAGTGTGGGTCAAGAAAGTGTCTTCTGCCCCTATCGGCCAGCGCTACCGTGCGACCGAAGCAGTGTTTACCTATGTTGCCGTAGACGACGAAGGTAATTCACGCGCCCTGCCCGACGGTAAGATGAACTTCCGTGTGGGCTTCGAAGAATAAGCCGGAATGCAGGCAGTAAAAAGGGTCGCCACAGGGCGACCCTTTTCTTTGTCAAAATCACTCCCAGTGTCAGTTCATTTCCGTGGTGCCGTTAATTTTAAAGCGGATACTCATGGTGATATTCTTCGCTTCCTTGGCTTCATAACGCCACTTACGCATCGCCTGTTTCACTTCACGCTCAAACATATTGCGTGGCTCCGCAGACAGGATACGCACGTTACTCAAACGGCCATCACTATCGACATCAAACTGCACCCGCACATTGCCTTCAATCTGCAAGGCTCTGGCGCGCGGCGGATAAATCGGGTCAGCACGGCTGATCGCTCTCGGCGTCACATCACGTGAATTGCCCGCAACCGGCGCGGATGGCGCCTGCTTCACCGGAGCCCTATCGACAGGCTTGGCCGGCTGGTTATTTTCAAACGGCGACGGATCACGCGGTTCGGTTTTCTGCGGCTCACGCTTAACCGTTTTCTCGACCTTCGGCTTCGGTTTTGGCTTCGGCTTGGGTTTTACCGGCTCAGGCTTCAGTATCGCCTTCGGCGGAGGCTCTGGGAGCGGTTCCGGCTCCGGCTCGGGTTCAGGCTCCACCTGCGGCTCTGGCTCAGGCTCGGCCGGTGCAGGCGGTGGCGGCTCTGCCATCGCGGCGGTATTGACCATCATGACGCTGATCGGCGCATCCTCAGGTTTCGGCAACTCCATCACCTCTTTGACAGAGGCATAGAGCAGACTCGCCACCAGGGCGCTATGTAAGCCAACGGACAGGACAATTGGCACGGACAAACGGCGATTAAGGAACATCTTTTTTAGCGGCATAATGATTCTGTTTCCTCTGGTTCGCCAAGTTTAAATGCAAATAGCAATCATATTCAATAACGAATAGCCAACTATCGCTCTAATCGTCATTATTCATTGCTAAAACCTGTAAACTCATGGGGATATTAACCTTTTATTTGCCTTTTAACTGAGGCTTTTACACGCTTCATTAACCTGATTCACCCGGGCCAAAAACGAAAAAACCCGCCGTAGCGGGTTATCTTTGGCCCATGCAGCGTTATTCTTCATCGCCGTAATACAGCACGCCCAGTTTGATCAGCGGCCGACCCTGCGCTTTACGATGCAGGTTGCTGTCACGTAGCGAATAAACGCAGCCGCAGTACTCTTGCTGATAAAAACGCTCACGTTTGCTGATGTCGATCATCCGCGACGAACCGCCCTTTTTACGCCAGTTGTAATCCCAATACTCCAGATCGGGGTACTTTTCCGCCGCGCGCACCCCACAGTCGGTGATTTGCTGCATATTCTTCCAGCGAGAGATACCCAGCGAGCTGGAGATAGTGTCGTAGCCGTTTTCATGCGCGTAGAGTGCGGTGCGTTCAAAACGCATGTCGAAACACATGGTGCAACGGATACCGCGCTCAGGTTCATGCTCCATGCCTTTGGCACGAGCGAACCAGTTATCGGTATCATAATCGGCGTCGATGATCGGTACCCCGTGCTGCTCGGCAAAGCGGATATTCTCATCCTTGCGCAGCAGGTATTCCTTTTGCGGATGGATATTCGGGTTATAGAAGAAAATGGCGTATTCGATGCCGGAGGCTTGA
Source organism: Serratia sp. BW106 (assembly GCF_002607755.1). Lineage (NCBI taxonomy): Bacteria > Pseudomonadati > Pseudomonadota > Gammaproteobacteria > Enterobacterales > Yersiniaceae > Serratia > Serratia sp. BW106. The sequence continues at coordinate 20,120 of NZ_MCGS01000010.1, read as the reverse complement.
ATGGCTTCCATCACCTCCCCGGAACAGGGCGCACAGCAAGAGTGCAACAGCAGTTTGCTTTTGCCCTCAGGCAAGTCGAGTTTATCTCTAACCAGTTCCGTCATTTCCTCACCTCTCAATCCTTGTCTCATTAAACCGCGCGGCCGCACTATACGAATAAAAGCTAGTCGCTTCAAGGCATAAGCGCCAGCCACAGTTAAATTCCAGCGGACGGGCATTCCCTTGTATCTCCTTTTGCGCTACTTTAAATTTACCCTTCTATAGCAATGATTTTAAAGGTGAAACATGCTTTATCTGATCTACGCGCAAGACGTGCCCAACTCTTTGGAAAACCGCCTGTCAGTACGCCCCGCACACCTGGCTCGCCTGCAGGCACTGCGTGACGCAGGTCGCCTGATAGTTGCCGGCCCCAATCCAGCCATCGACAGCAACGATCCGGGCAGTGCCGGTTTCAGCGGTTCTACGGTGATTGCGGAATTCGCCTCACTGGCCGACGCCCAAGCCTGGGCCGAACAGGATCCTTACGTCGCCGCCGGTGTTTATGCCGAGGTGACGGTCAAACCCTTCAAGCAAGTGTTGTAGTCTAATGGTACCCCGCTGGTTCTGCAGCCGCGGGGTGTTTACCGATATAAATTGCCCATCATGCGACTGTCGCCATGTTTAGCGTTCAATGGCACAACCACATGCTGTGGTGAATTAGCCGACGTCCTCATAGACTAAAATGACTGTACACACATACAGTCATTGAAAACTATGAGGATCTAAATAATGAACACCTGCCCTGATATCGCAACATTAAGAACGACTATTCCTACCGCTGCCGGTGAGCTGATCACCGTAACCGCCTATAATGCCGACTGGAGCACCAGTAATCTTCAACCCACTGGAGGCGGTGTTTTTGTCGCAAAAGCGCAATCGACGTCGGCAGACGACGGCGGCATGTTTATTCGCCCTAATACGTCGTGGGTGTGGCTGCGCGTATTAGAAGTAGCGGGTACAGTTTCACCCTATATGTACGGTGCTAAAGGCGATGGTATTGCTGACGACACCGATGCGATCCAAAAAGCACACAACTATGCCAGTTCGCAGGCAACCACCAGTGGTTCACGTGTATTGAAAAACGGCAATCTGATTTTTGGAAATGGTCGTTTCAAATGTATTACAAAACTAACCTTTGATACCAAAACCGTCGATTATGATTTTTCCGGTGCCTTACTGGATTTCACAGCAATGACACCTGGCACTGCAGAACTTCACAAGGCTGCCATCGACTGGAAAAATAATGCCGGTTATGCCCAAGGTAATCTTAGTGCTAAAAATCTGCGAATGATCGGCCCTGGCGCTGACTCGTTTATTGATGGAATGGCATTCTCTACATCGCTTTCAGGCAGCTACCCACGTAACTCGCTGACGTTCACCGGCGGTGGCATCGAGGGGTTCTCCTGCGGCATAACAGGTACCACTAATTTCTATTTCCTGCGCATGTACGGTTTCACTTTCAACCATTGCGACACCTGCTATTTCTTCCCAAACAATACCTCAGACTCCGGTGAAGAGATGAATTTCCACAGCTGTGTCTTTGCCCAAAGTAACTGCGGCGTGAACCTGCAGGGAGGATACAGCTACTTCTTCAATTGTTCCTTCGACTATATCTACGGGAAAAATGGGCCGCAAACGTCGGCAGACAGGCTGGGGAAATATATTCATATCGAAGGCGGTCAACACACTTTCCGCGATTGCCACTTTGAGGGTTACGGCCCCCAAAATTACATCGTCAACATCCCAGATGCTAAACGCTGTAAAGTTAACTTTATTGGCGGCATATTCACCTTTAAAGCTGGTGGCAGCCCATCGACCTATCCGACTACCTGTAACCCTTTCTACTTTGGCAACCTGGCACGAGTCGTGTTTGAAAAAGTCAATATTGGTCAGATGCAGCAAGGTGGCGATGCAAACGTCAGCGGCTGGATTGATGGTAACGGTTCAGTATCATTGCATGATACGCAACTGCCGATCGCCTGGCCTTATTTGTTGTCGCAAGTACGTACCGATGCAACGGTGCAGGACAACTGGCTCGATGGCTCAACCTATACCAGCGGTGCCGGAAATGAGAAATGGACCGAGGAAGTTTGGGTATTACCGCCAGGAGGCGTTAATACCGTGCGCAAATCACGTTACGGCTGGGGTACTGCAGCCAGTACCAATTTCAGCATGATCCGACAGGCCAACTTTGTCTCCCTGGGGCGTAATGTAAGCGCCGGAGACGGTGTATTTCAGGCCGTGTTAGGGACCATAAAACTGAAAGGCTACGGCGGTGTCATTCATCACCTCCGAGCCAATACATTCGCAGGCGATGGTCAAAGCTGCCAGGTTAAAATTGTTTGGGCAAAACTGAGCGAATTTGGTGCTCAGCAGGATGTTGAGCCCAAAATACTAATGCAACAAACCGGCCACTCATACACCTTTAATTTCAGCGGATTAGAATCCGAATTGAAAACCGTGGTCATTCCTGGACAAATGCAGGGCTATGTCACCCAGCCACCATCATTTGAACGGGCTCCAGATTGGGCAACGCATGCTTTTTTACTGGTGGATACCACTAAAATGAAAAGCAACTTCGACCTGCGAATTACGGACGTTTATATGCGTCAGGTCTAAAGAGCACAATGTTAACAGCAGCCGCAGATGACCGCGGCTTTTTCATACAAAAAAAAGCCAGCACGGAGTGGCTGGCTAAAGGGTTCTTCGAGGGAATATCTTGTCCGATAAACTTACTCTCTTCACCTGTCGGTCCGCCATCTATCGCTGTGATAGGTGAGCTATTTTTTCGCCAAAATCAACGCCTGCATATCTGTAAACATGGCGTCCCACTCTGGCTGGTCAATCTCCATCAGGCCAAAGAAACGCAGCATAAATGCCCCTTCTGTGGCCAGAAAAGCCAATCGAGCGCGTTTGCCCTCTTCGCTGGTTAAGTCCAGACCGGCGATCCGGCTGCGGTACCACTCGCGCGTACTGTCCAAATGCTCTGGCGTTTGGATCAGGGTCGCCATCAGCCCCGCCGCCTTGGCGCTGGATGCCTGATCCGAACTTCGGGTCGCCTGCATATGTGCTTGTACGGTAGTGGTGGCGGAGGGATTGTCCCCGGCAATGGCATCAAACACCCGGTCATAGGCCTTACCCCAACGATCGAACATCGCATCAATTAATGCGTCTTTGCTGCCAAAGCAGTATTGCACCCCGCCCTTGGAAATCCCCATCGCCTTGGCAACGGAATCAATGGTCAGCCCGGCGGCACCCTGCGTGGCGACAATCTCTTCAGCCGTATCCAGAACCTTGTCACGATCGATGCTGCGTTGACGTCCCATTGAGAAACCCTCTTTTCAATACATACGTATGGATATATATTAACGCCAGTATACCACCCGACAGGTTCGGGTAGTGACTTTATGGCAACGCATCCGCGTCGCTCGTTTTTTTTGGAATAATATTATGCACGTAAACAACCGCTGGTTGATCCTGGCAATGATTTCCAGCGCGCTATTTTTGATCATCATCGACATGACGGTGCTGTACACCGCATTGCCACGCCTGACGTTAGCGCTGGATGCCAGTGCGTCACAAAAATTATGGATCGTGAATGCCTACCCGTTAGTGGTTGCCGGTTTGCTGCCCGGTGCAGGCATGTTGAGCGATCGCATTGGTCATAAACGGCTGTTTATTGCCGGACTGCCCGTGTTTGCCGTCGCCTCCCTGTGTGCGGCCTTTTCTCCTTCAGCCGAATGGTTGATCGCCGCTCGCGTATTCCTCGCTGTCGGTGCAGCAATGATGATGCCGGCCACGCTGTCCATTGTCCGCCACGTTTTTACCGACGAACGCGAACGCGCCCTGGCGATTGGTATTTGGGCTGCCGTCGCCTCTGGTGGTGCCGCTATTGGCCCGGTGGTTGGCGGGGTCCTGCTGGAATATTTCTGGTGGGGGTCGGTGTTCTTGATCAACGTGCCAGTCGTTATGGTGGTGTTACCGCTGGCATGGCGGTTGATACCGCACTGCGGCGGAGAAAATAAACGCCCTTACGATATCATCGGTTCGGTGCAGATCATGGCCGGTCTGGTGGGCTGCATCTATGCGCTGAAGGAACTGAGCAAGGCGACGCCCTCCTTCACTGCGTTGACGGTGTCTGCTGCCATCGGTATTTTCTCGCTCTGGCTGTTTGTCCGCCGCCAGCGTCAGGCGCGTTATCCAATGATCGACTTCTCGCTGTTCCAGAATCGGCTGTTTGCCGGTGGCGTCGGCGTGGCTCTGATATCGATGATAGCCCTGGTCGGTGTGGAGCTGGTGCTGACTCAACGTCTGCAGTTGGTGCTTGAACTTAGCCCGTTACAAGCGGCACTGTTCATTCTGCCGATCCCCGTGGCATCGGCATTAGCCGGTCCGCTGGCCGGATTAATGCTGCCACGCTACGGCGAGCGCAGCATGATATTTGGTGGGTTGCTCCTGACCGGCTTGGGTATTGGCGGCCTGGCGCTGCTTTATCAGAGTAGCCTGGTGCTGCAGTTGGTTTGCCTGTTTATCGCCGGTTTTGGTCTTGGGGGAGTAATTACCGCCGCGTCGACCGCCATCATGCTCAATGCTCCGGAAGAAAAATCCGGTATGGCGGCGTCGATCGAAGATGTGTCCTATGAACTGGGTGGCGTTCTGGGCATCACCTTGCTGGGTGGGTTGATGACCGCTATCTATAGCCACAGTCTGGCGCTGCCTGGCAGTCTGCCGGTGAGTGAAGTCGCTTACGACAGTATCGATGAGGCCTTGCGGTTGGCCTCAACTCTGGCCGCCGATCAGGCCCAACAGCTGAAGCAACTGGCCCGCCTGGCTTTCGACCGCGCATTTATCGTGGTGCTGATCACGGCGGCATTACTGATGGTGCTGGGTGCCGGTGTGGCAAAAATGGCCTTGCGCAAGGAATGATAAGAAGCCGCTTTTGTTGTTAACGCATTCTGCTTAAACTGAATTGGCAATTTGCTTGTCGGATTTATCGTTATTGGTTTCAACGATTGCATTGATGCTTTTGATCGTCTTTAACCCTGCGATAAATCCGGTTACTGTGTTTGTTATGGATATTGTGTAAATCATCGAATCAAATAATCAGGAGAAGATTATTATGGCAACGACGAAGAAAGCAGCTAAAAACCATATCGGCCTGGACAGTAAACAATCGGCAAAACTATCGGAAGCGTTGAATGCGCTGCTGGCGAATTATCAGGTGCTGTATATGAACGTGCGCGGTTACCACTGGAACATTTCCGGCCCGCACTTCTTTGAGCTGCACGTCAAATTTGAAGAAACCTATAACGATCTGCTGACCAAGGTTGATGAGTTGGCGGAACGTATTCTGACCCTGGGTTCGCAGCCGCGTCATGCCTTCAGCGATTATCTGAAAACTTCCGACATCAAGGAAGACACCAACGTCACCGACGATAAAGGCACGCTGGGTGGGTTGCTGCACGGTTATTCGGTGCTGCTGCAACAGCAGCGCGACCTGTTGACACTGGCCGCCGATGCGGGTGATGAAGGGACGGCCTCACTGATGAGCGACTACATCAAAGAGCAGGAAAAGCAGGTTTGGATGCTTAACGCCTATCTGGGGAAATAAACCCAGCCGCAGTTAACAAAACAGTCCCCTCAGGGACTGTTTTTGCTTTACCACTCGTAGGCCACCACAAACAGCAATGAACGTCGGTGTTGGTCATCCAGGCGACGTCGCACCCGAATAATATGCCGATTGCTGCAAGACTGGCGTTCCAACCAGCGATGCCTGCGGCGCTGACTCTGTCTTAGCATCCGCCAGCGGCCCACCTCGTTTCTACTGCGTCTCATCGTTTTGTCACTCATCCGTCAAAAACCTACGGCGGGCATTATAGCCCTTTCGCTGAGCGATCCAAGCCTCAGTTCGCCGTATTTTAATCCGACTGGGCGACGCGACAACCGGCGAAAAATGTATTTTTTGTTTACAGCAAGTGCCTTAAGCCAATCATATTTTTGCAACATAAGCGCCGAGAAAAGGTTTCCCCTTTAGCGTTCTGTGCGTACACTCATCGTTGGTGGTTTGCGAACGGGATTTTTCGCCTTTATGACAACATTTTATACCGTAATCAGTTGGCTCATGGTCTTTGGTTACTGGCTGCTTATCGCCGGTGTGACACTGCGTATTCTGATGAAACGCCGCGCTGTACCTTCCGCTATGGCCTGGTTGCTGGTTATCTATATTCTGCCGCTGTTCGGTATTGTGGCTTATTTATCCTTTGGTGAATTGCATCTGGGCAAACGCCGCGCCGAACGCGCCAAGGCGATGTGGCCTTCCACCGCACGCTGGCTGAGCGAATTAAAAGAGAGCCAGCGCATCTTCGCCACCGATTACAGCGAGGTCGCCAGACCCCTGTTCCAACTGTGCAATCGTCGCCAGGGTATTGATGGCGTCAAGGGCAACCAACTCCAGTTACTCACCACCACCGACGCAACGCTAAAAGCGCTAATCCGTGATATTGAGCTGGCGCGCCATAATATTGAGATGGTGTTTTACATCTGGCAGCCCGGCGGATTGGTGGATCAGGTGGCCGAATCCCTGATGGCCGCTGCGCGCCGCGGTGTACATTGTCGCCTGATGTTGGACTCTGCCGGCAGCCTGCAGTTCTTCCGCAGCCCCTATCCCGGCATGATGCGTAATGCCGGCATCGAGGTGGTGGAATCACTCAAGGTCAACCTGTTCCGCGTATTCCTGCGTCGGATGGATTTGCGTCAACACCGTAAAGTGGTACTGATTGACAACTATATTGCCTACACCGGCAGTATGAATATGGTCGATCCACGCTATTTCAAACAGGACGCCGGTGTCGGTCAGTGGATCGATCTGATGGCACGTATGGAGGGCCCGGTCGCCAGTACCATGGGTATCGTTTATGCCTGTGACTGGGAGATTGAAACCGGTAAACGGATCCTGCCACCGCCGCCGGACGTCAATATCATGCCGTTCGAACAGGAAAGCGGTCACACTATCCAGGTTATCGCCTCCGGTCCCGGCTTCCCGGAAGAAATGATCCACCAGGCGCTGCTGACCGCGGTTTACTCAGCACGTGAACAGTTGATCATGACCACCCCCTACTTCGTGCCAAGTGACGATTTGCTGCATGCGATCTGCACCGCGGCCCTGCGCGGGGTTGAAGTCAGCATTATTGTGCCACGCGACAACGACTCCACGATGGTACGCTGGGCCAGTCGCTCTTTCTTCTCCGAACTACTGGAAGCCGGCGTCAATATTTACCAGTTTGAAGACGGACTGCTGCATACCAAGAGCGTACTGGTCGATGGCCAGCTCAGCCTGGTTGGCACAGTGAATCTGGACATGCGCAGCCTGTGGCTGAATTTCGAAATCACACTGGTGATCGACGATGACGGTTTCGGCAGCGATCTGGCCTGCGTGCAGGATGACTATATAGCCCGCTCGCAGTTGCTGAATGCCAAAGAGTGGCAGAAACGGCCGTTCTGGCACCGTATTGTTGAGCGCCTGTTCTACTTTTTCAGCCCGCTGCTATAAATGCCGTAGCGGGCATGCTTTATACCCTTTCCGTAGGGGGCGAACAAATTCGCCCCGATTAAAACGGGCGCAGCATGCAGCGGCCCTACCAATCTGAGGATGAATGATCTGGTCGCCTAGCTGCAACTTGAAATTCATAGGGTATAATGAGGAATCATTTGTTATCGGGATTTAATTATGGATTTGAATAACCGCCTTACTGAAGACGAAACGCTGGAACAGGCTTACGACATCTTTTTGGAGTTGGCCGGCGACAATCTGGATCCGGCGGATATTCTGCTGTTCAACCTGCAGTTTGAAGAACGCGGTGGCGCCGAACTGTATGACCCGGCGGAAGACTGGTCGGAGCATGTGGATTTTGACCTGAACCCGGACTTCTTCGCCGAAGTGGTGATTGGCCTGGCGGACAGCGATGGCGAACCGATCAATGACGTGTTTGCCCGCGTGCTGCTGTGCCGAGAGAAAGACCACAAGCTTTGCCACATTCTGTGGAAAGAGTAAGCGGCTATCAGGCATAAAAAAACCCGCCAATTTTGGCGGGTTTTTTGTTGGCGGAAAACACCGATTACAGCGGATCGACCTTCAGACAAGAAACCGCATGGCGGAAGCTGCCTTCCAGCAACGGTCGGGTCTTGGCGCATTCCGGCCCGGCGATGGGACAGCGAGTACGGAACACACAGCCAGATGGCGGGTTGATCGGTGAAGGCAGTTCCCCTTCCAGCAACTGGATCTTTTTATCCTTCTCCTTGTCCGGATCCGGAACCGGCACCGCCGACATCAGAGCTTTGGTATAAGGATGCTGCGGGTTGTGATACACCTCGTCATAGGTGCCCAGTTCCACCGCATGGCCCAGATACATCACCAGCACGCGGTCAGAGATGTGTTTTACTACCGCCAGGTCATGAGCGATAAAGATCAGCGACAGCCCCATTTCACGCTGCAGTTGCTGCAGCAGGTTCACCACCTGTGCCTGGATCGACACGTCCAGCGCCGAGACCGGTTCATCACAAATCACCAGTTTTGGCTCCAGGATCAGGGCGCGGGCGATACCGATACGCTGACACTGACCACCGGAAAACTCATGCGGATAGCGGTTGATCAGGTTTGGCAACAGGCCAACCTTCAGCATCATCGCTTTAACCTTGTCTTTCACTTCCTGACGCGGCATTTTTGGGTAATAGGTGCGCAGTGGTTCGGCGATGATTTCCCCGATGGTCATGCGTGGGTTCAGTGAGGCCAGCGGATCCTGGAAGATCATCTGAATATCGCTGCGGGTTTTGCGCCAGTCAACGTCGCTCATACCGAGCAAGTCTTTACCCAGCCAGGCAACGCGCCCGCTGGTCGCTTTCACCAGACCGATAATGGCGCGGGCAAAGGTCGATTTACCACAGCCCGACTCGCCCACCACGCCCAGAGTTTCCCCTTCGAACAGGCGCAACGTCACACCGTCAACGGCCTTCAGGGTTTTCGGCGGCTGCCAGAACCACTGTTTGTCATCATGAATGTCGAAGTGCACTTTCAAATCAGCCACTTCGAGCAGGACTTTCTTGTCGGTTACCGTACTCATACCAACGCCTCCACCGGTTTAAAGCAGGCACGTAGACGCCCTTCGCCAAACTGCTCCAACGGCGGAGCGCTTGCACATTGCGGCATCGCGTAAGAACAACGCGGCTGGAACGGGCAGCCTTTCGGCAGGCGTAGCAGATTCGGTGGGTTGCCAGGAATAGTCATCAGCGCCTCACCTTCGGCGTCCAAACGGGGTACCGCATTTAGCAAACCAATCGAGTAAGGGTGGCTAGGACGATAGAACACATCGCGTGCACTGCCATATTCCATGGTGCGTCCGGCGTACATTACCAGCACCTTGTTACAGATGCCGGCCACCACACCCAGGTCGTGGGTGATCATAATGATGGCGGTGTTGAACTCGCGCTTAAGCTCGTTCAGCAGCGTCATGATCTGCGCCTGAACCGTCACATCCAGTGCGGTGGTAGGTTCATCGGCGATCAACAGCTTCGGCCGGCACAGCAACGCCATGGCAATCATCACGCGCTGGCGCATACCGCCGGAAAACTCATGCGGATACATGCGCATGCGCTTACGCGCTTCAGGCATTTTAACCGCATCAAGCATGCGCACCGATTCTTCAAAGGCTGCACTTTTACCCATGTTCTTGTGCTGCATCAGCACTTCCATCAACTGCTCACCAACGCGCATATAGGGGTTGAGTGAAGTCATCGGGTCCTGGAAGATCATCGAAATCTCTTCCGCCCGCAGCTTGTTGAGCTGTTTTTCCGGCAGGTTGAGGATTTCACGGCCGTTAAATTTAGCCGAGCCGCCAATGCGACCGTTGCTGGCCAACAGCCCCATCAGCGCAAAGGCGGTCTGGGATTTACCAGAACCTGACTCCCCCACGATACCCAGCGTTTCGCCGGCGCGCAGGTCAAAGTTCAGATCGTTCACTGCCGTCACGTCACCGTCCGGGGTGCCGAAGGTCACGCGCAGGTCTTTTACATCCAGCAACAGCGGCGATTTGGCGGCGGTGCTGGTTTGCAACTGCGGATTTTCAATGGTGCTCATGATTGCACTCCTTAACGATCTTTCGGGTCGAGGGCGTCACGCAGGCCATCGCCGATAAAGTTGAAACAAAACAGAGTGACAACCAGGAAACCCGCTGGGAACAGCAGCAACCACGGTGAAACTTCCATCGAGTTGGCGCCATCGCTCAGCAATGCACCCCAGCTGCTTAACGGTTCCTGAGTACCCAGCCCCAGGAAGCTGAGGAAGGATTCGAACAGGATCATGCTCGGCACCAGCAATGAAGCGTATACCACCACCACACCGAGCACGTTCGGCACGATATGGCGCAGCACGATATTGCGGCTCGATACCCCGCACACCAACGCCGCTTCGATAAATTCCTTGCGCTTCAGGCTCAGGGTCTGTCCGCGCACAATACGCGCCATATCCAGCCAGGACACCATGCCGATCGCCACAAAGATCAACAGGATGTTTTGCCCGAAGAAGGTGACCAGCAAGATAACGAAGAACATGAACGGGAAGGAGTTGAGGATTTCCAACAGGCGCATCATTACCGAGTCGGTTTTACCTCCCAGGTAACCGGACATCGCGCCATACAGCGTCCCGACAATCACCGCCACCAGCGCGGCTGATACGCCAACCATCAGCGAGATACGTCCGCCAATCGCCACGCGCACCAGCAAGTCACGACCGGAGGAGTCGGTGCCAAAGTAATGGCCCGCGTCAAGGCTCGGCGCGGCCGACATCATCGCCCAATCGGTATCGTCATAGGCAAACTGAGACAGCCAGGGTGCCACAATCACAAACAGGGTAATCAGCACCAGCACAAACAGGCTGCTGACTGCCGCACGGTTATGCACAAAGCGGCGACGGGCATCCTGCCACAGGCTGCGCCCTTCCACTTCGAGCTTTTCGCTGAAGTTCTCCAGAGCCTCGCTGTTCTTTTTCGTCAACATCATTTGCGTGCTCCAGCTTAATAACGAATTTTTGGATCGATAACGGCGTACAGCACGTCGACGATCGCGTTAAACAAAATAGTCAGGCCACCCACCAGAATGGTCAGGCTCAATACCAAGGAATAGTCACGGTTCAGCGCGCCGTTAACAAACAGCTGGCCGATACCCGGCAGACCATAAATGGTTTCGATCACCATGGAACCAGTGATAATGCCGACAAACGCCGGGCCCATATAAGAAAGCACCGGTAATAACGCAGGCTTGAGCGCATGGCGGAAAATAATGCGCCGCATCGGTAAGCCTTTGGCGCGGGCTGTGCGGATAAAGTTTGAGTGCAGCACTTCAATCATCGATCCACGCGTGATACGGGCGATACTGGCAATATAGGCCAGTGATAACGCCACCATCGGCAGGATGATGTATTTCGGCGCCCCTCCGTTCCAACCGCCACCCGGCAACCATTTCAGCGTGATGGCGAAAATCAACACCAGTAACGGCGCCACCACGAAACTGGGGATCACCACCCCGGTCATGGCAAAGCCCATCACCGTATAATCCCATTTGGTATTTTGATTCAGCGCAGCAACCACCCCGGCGCTAACCCCCAGGACGACCGCCAACAAAAATGCGGCAAGGCCAAGTTTGGCGGAGACCGGGAATGAAGCAGCCACCAGATCGTTTACCGAGTAATCTTTGTATTTGAATGACGGCCCAAAATCGCCTTTCGACAGTTGCACCAGATAATGGCCGTACTGCTTCCAGATCGGATCGTTCAAATGGTATTTGGCCTCGATGTTGGCCATCACTTCCGGCGGCAATGCACGCTCGCCGGTAAATGGGCTGCCAGGAGCCAAACGCATCATAAAGAATGAGATGGTAATAAGGATAAATAGTGTCGGGATCGCTTCTAACAAGCGACGAAATATAAATTTAAGCATTGCCCTAACCCTGTGCTGCAGCCTGATAACGGCTTATTATTCTCAACATGGGCCGGCGGGTTCACACCGCCGGCACTTACCTTATCAATGCTTGATGATGTACAGGTTTTTGTCGTACACGTTATCAAGTGGGTCTTTACCGGTGTAACCCCCAACATAAGGTTTCACCAGACGGGCATTCACATAGTAATAAACCGGAACGATGGCAGAGTCTTTATCCAGCTGCACTTCGGCTTTCTGATACAGCTCTGCACGTTCTTCTTTGGTTTTCGCCGTCAGCACATTCGCCATCAGCTTATCGAACTCCGCGCTCTTATAGTGCGGGGTGTTACTGCTGCTGTCAGACAGCATCATGTTCAGGAACGAGCTTGGTTCGTTATAGTCGGCACACCAGCCGGCGCGCGCTACGTCATAGGTCCCCTGATGGCGGGTGTCCAGGAAGGTTTTCCACTCCTGATTCACCAGCTTCACGTCCACACCCAGGTTTTTCTTCCAGATGGAGGCCGCAGCGATAGCCAGTTTTTTGTGCAGGTCGGAAGTGTTATACAACAGTGAGAATGTCAGTGGTTTGCCTGGGCCATAACCCGCATCAGCCAGTAGTTTTTTCGCTACTTCGTTGCGTTTTTCCTGTGTCCAGCCGAACCACTCTGGTGGCGTCAGTTTGGCGCCATCGGTGTAAGGAGGTGTGAAGCTGTAGGCTGGCAGATCACCCTGGTTTTTCACTTTATTGGTGATGATGTCGCGATCCAGACCCAGTTTCAGCGCTTCACGTACGCGCTGATCGGTAAATGGCGCTTTCTGGTTGTTGATCTCGTAGTAATAGGTACACAGGTAAGGATCAACATGAACTTCTTTCGGGATCTCTTTTTTCAATTTCTGGAACAGTTCAATCGGCATGTTGTTATAGGTCATGTCGATTTCGCCTGTGCGGTAACGGTTAACGTCAGTCACTTCAGAAGAGATCGGCAGGAACGTCACTTTATTAATGATGGTTTTTGCGTTATCCCAATATTCCGGGTTACGTTCCAGCACGATACGTTCGTTAACCACCCAGTCTTTCAGCTTGTAAGCACCGTTGCTGACGTAGTTCGCCGGCAGGGTCCACTTCTCGCCAAACTTCTCGACCGCATCTTTAAACACTGGCTTCATCGCATAGTGCGGCGTCATTTCAACCAGGTAAGGCACCGGCTCGGTCAGGGTAACCTGGAAGGTGTGATCGTCGATTGCTTTCACGCCCAGGGTGGATTTGTCTTTCTTACCGGCGATGATGTCATCGACGTTTTCTACGTGAGCGTATTGCAGATAGCTGGCGTAAGGGGATGCCGTTTTTGGATCCACCACGCGCTGCCAGCTATAAACGAAATCTTGCGCCGTTACCGGCTTGCCATTCGACCATTTTGCGTCTTTACGCAGATGGAAGGTCCACACTTTAAAATCTTTGTTATCCCAGCTTTCCGCCACGCCGGGAACGATAGCCCCATCCGGACCATTGTTGGCCAGGCCTTCCATCAGATCGCGGGTAACGTTATTTTCCGGCACGCCTTCGATCTTGTGCGGATCCAGGGACTGCACTTCCGAACCGTTGTTTTTAACGATTTCTTGCTTGTCCGCCAGTTGCACGCCCGCCGGCACGTCAGCCGCAAAAGCACTTCCGGTTGCTGTGATGCCCAGCGCGGCAATGATGCCGGCCGCAAGGATGGTTTTTTTCGTGATGTTGGTCATGTGTATACTCCAGTTTTTATTATCACAGGCTCGTCGTGGAGCCTGTGTTGCCCGTGAGCGGACCTTGTTATACCGGCTACCGATGAACGAATACGGCAGGCGGCCTTCCCTGTATTACTCACCGTTGTTGGCGTGACGTAATACCCCTCGTTACTGCTTGATGATGTATAGATTTTTCACATCGGTGTAATCCAGCGGATCTTTACCGGTAAAGCCGCCCACTGACGGTCTGATCAGACGCGCGCTAATGCGGTAATACACCGGGACCAACGCTGAGTCTTTGTCCAACTGCGTCTCCGCCTGCTGATAAAGAGCAGCGCGGGCAGCTTCATCCGGCGCTTTCAGCGTGCTGGCCATCAGGGCGTCAAACGCCGGGCTCTTGTAAAAAATGGTGTTGATGCTGCTATTGGAGATCAGCAGGTTCAGGAAGGCACTTGGCTCATTATAATCACCACACCAGGTGGCCCGAGCCACGTCGTACTGCCCCTGATGGCGGCTTTCAAGTGAGGTTTTCCACTCCTGATTGCGCAGCGTGACATCCGCACCGAGGTTTTTCTTCCACATTGACGCCGCTGCGATCGCCTGCTGTTTATTTTGATCGGAGGTGTTGTACAGCAGCGTGAATTTAAGCGGTTTAGCCGCGCTGAAACCTGCCTCGGCCAACAATTTCTTCGCCTCGGTATTGCGCTGTTCCTGGCTCCATCCTGCCCATTCCGGCGCCGTGAACTTGGCACCTTCAGTAAAGGTCGGGGTAAAGCTGTAGGCCGGAATCTGTCCCTGGCCCATGATCTTGTTGGCGATAATGTCGCGGTCCAACGTCAGTTTTACTGCAGCGCGCACCCGGGCATCGGTAAATGGTGCGCGCTGGTTGTTGATCTCGTAATAAAAAGTGCACAGATAAGGGTTAACGTGCAATTGCTCAGGGATTTCGCTCTTCATCTTCGCGAACAGGTTCGGCGGGATGGCGCTGTTAGTGATATCAATTTCACCGCTGCGGAAGCGGTTGACGTCACTGACCTCTGAAGAAATCGGCAAGAACGTTGCCTGATCGATTACCGTTTTCTTGTTATTCCAGTAGGTTGGGCTGCGTTCAAGCACAATACGCTCATTCACCACCCAATCTTTCAAGCGATAGGCCCCATTGCCGACATAGTTCGCAGGCAGCGTCCATTTGTCGCCAAACTTCTCAACCACCGAACGTTTTACCGGTTTCAGCGAGGTGTGGCTCAGCATGCTAATAAAATACGGCACTGGCTCGCTCAGGGAGACCTGCAGCGTTTTATCATCAATGGCTTTAACGCCGAGGGTCTGCGGACTTTGCTTGCCGGTCAGGATCGCGTCGGTATTTTCAATTTTGGCGTACTGCAGATAGCTGGCGTAAGGTGAGCCGATTTTCGGATCGGCCAGGCGCTGCCAACTGTAGACAAAATCCTGTGCGGTGACCGGTGAGCCATCACTCCATACCGCGTCGGGCCGCAGGTGGAAAGTCCAGGTCTTAAAATCCTGATTTTCCCAATTTGTCGCCGCGGCCGGCACCACGTGCCCATTGGCGTCGGTACTGACCAACCCCTCCAGCAGGTTCAGAATGATATTGCTTTCCGGTATGCCTTCGACCTTATGCGGATCCAATGAAGCCACTTCTGAACCGTTGTTAATGACAATCTTCTGCTGTTGGGCTAATTGCACCCCGGCAGGAACATCAGCCGCCTGAGCAGAATAAACGGTGCTGAGACTCAGCAAACCGGCAATGAACATGGCCAATGGAGTGCGCTTTAAGGTTTGCTGCATGGTCGAGGCTCCTTTTCACCAACAAGCAATGCTTATCGATATTCGTGAAGTATTTATAAGAATTCTAAATAAACAGACACCAGCAAAAATCATTCCCACTTTGGCGACGCGATACCATTAATTACGCGTAGAAAGTTGCTCGGAAATTAGCAGAAGGCAATTTCCATAGCCAATAATTTTTACAGAAATGTTAAGCAATTCTCTTTTATTGCTCCAAGAAGGTTCTGACCCACTGGTGAAGGGGGTACATAAAAATAATTTAAACCAATGATTTTAATGATTAAAATTAAAAAAATAACCGTCAGAGCCGTACGCAGCGAACCCACACACCAGATAAAGAAACATTCAGTTAACAAAGGCGCAGTTCAAAGAACAAACACCTGCTTATGTGCGGTTAATCACTAATAACACCTGGATGAAAGCGAGACAAGCCCTACAGAATGATGTGATTAAATTAACAGCGAATTTGATGTTCAGAAGGTAATAAAGGGCAATAACCGAGGGGGATAAGGGGTAAAAATAGCGCTTAGAGCTTTTATTGAGCAACAGATTAAGATTTATGCCACATTATGGTGCAAGTGAATAAAATTCATTCACATTAAGCACTATATTAATGCGAGCCAATAATAGTTTTTATTTTTTAAAATTAATTTGAGCCGCGAATCATCCTATTCGCGACTCATTCGCCGGATTACAGCAAGCCGGGGAACATGGCCTTTATACCCGTCACGATAAACTCGATACCCAATGCCATCAGCAACAACCCCATGATACGGGTGATGACGTTAATGCCGGTTTGCCCCAATAGACGCACCAGCAGAGGCGCAGCACGGAACAACAACCAACAACAAAAGGCAAACAACGCGATGGCCAGGGTAAACCCCAGCAGGTTCTGCCAGCTGTGGTAGCGAGAACTCCAGACTATGGTGGAACTGATGGCGCCCGGTCCAGCCATCAGCGGCAATGCCAACGGCACCACGCCGATGCTCTCACGGATCGCGCTCTCTGATTTTTCCTGTTTGTTCTGTTTGTCCTCGCCCAGCTTGCCGCTGATCATCGACATGGCAATACTGACCACCAGGATGCCGCCGGCAATACGGAACGAGTCAATAGAGATGCCGAACATGCGCAAAATCCCCTCCCCCAAAAACAGCGAGGTCCACAGGATAATGGCGACCGACAGGTTGGCGGTCAGGTTAGTTTTATTGCGCCCGGCCGCCGCCTGGTAGCTGGTCATGCTGATAAACACCGGCAAAATACCCACCGGGTTCACCAGTGCAAACAGGCCGACAAAAAATTTAATGAAGCCGGAAAAATCCAACAGAGATGGGCCCACAAATGACTCCGCTTTAGTAACGCTAAAAGTGACAATGCCTTCGCGCGCTAATGTAATAGAATTGCCACGGGTAATCCATTGGTCATGGGCGGGATTTATATCTATTTATACCCATACCGATAAGATAATTCTCCATTGTTAAAGCAATGTACGGTTTATGATTTTTTATGTTGAGAAAAGTGTCTGACATGGCAGTTATCAAGAATCATTCTCAACAACCATAGCTGAATGGTGTCAGCTTGCGGTTTTTATGATTTAAATCACAAAATCACTAACCAAGAGTAGTTAAGCTCTTAGTCGTAGTCAGGGAGTAGAACAGGTTAAGGAAAAAGTGGCATCTCTGTTCGGCCCGCTGTCTTCTCCTGCTGAAGCATCGGGTAAAGCTCTTTAAGCAAATCAGCGACATGTGACAAAAAATGGCGGAAAGCCCTTGTTTTTAAAGCAGCATTTTCCCCCGATCTGTCTATACTACTTGCTCGCACGGCTGATTTACTGAAAGAGTTTAACATTATCAGGAGAGCATTATGGCTGTAACAAATGTCGCTGAACTGAACGAGCTAGTTGCACGTGTCAAAAAAGCCCAGCGCGAATATGCCAACTTCACTCAAGAGCAAGTTGATAAAATTTTCCGCGCTGCTGCCCTCGCCGCTGCCGATGCCCGTATTCCTCTGGCCAAATTGGCCGTTGAAGAATCCGGGATGGGTATCGTTGAAGATAAAGTGATCAAGAACCACTTCGCATCAGAGTTTATCTACAACGCCTATAAAGATGAAAAAACCTGCGGCATTCTGGCCGAAGACCATACTTTCGGTACCATCACCATTGCAGAGCCTATTGGCCTGATTTGCGGTATCGTACCTACCACCAACCCGACTTCCACGGCCATTTTCAAAGCCTTAATCAGCCTGAAAACCCGTAACGGCATTATCTTCTCTCCGCACCCTCGTGCGAAAAACGCCACCAACAAGGCAGCGGATATCGTGCTGCAAGCCGCGATTGCCGCCGGTGCGCCAAAAGACATCGTCGGCTGGATCGACCAACCTACCGTTGAACTGTCTAACCAACTGATGCACCACCCTGACATCAACCTGATCCTCGCGACCGGCGGTCCAGGCATGGTGAAAGCCGCCTACAGCTCCGGCAAACCGGCTATCGGCGTTGGTGCAGGTAACACCCCTGTGGTGGTTGACGAAACCGCAGACATCAAACGCGTTGTCGCTTCAATCTTGATGTCCAAAACCTTCGACAACGGCGTAATTTGTGCCTCTGAGCAGTCAGTCATCGTGGTTGATTCAATCTATGATGCAGTACGCGAACGTTTCGCTACCCACGGCGGCTACATGCTGCAGGGGAAAGAACTGAAAGCCGTTCAGGACATTATCCTGAAAAATGGCGGCCTGAATGCGGCTATCGTTGGCCAGTCTGCACCGAAAATCGCTGAGATGGCTGGCATCAAAGTGCCGGCAAGCACCAAAGTGCTGATCGGTGAAGTGAAACTGGTTGATGAAACTGAGCCTTTCGCTCACGAAAAACTGTCGCCTACGCTGGCTATGTATCGCGCCAAAGACTTTGCCGACGCCGTCAGCAAAGCGGAAAAACTGGTCGCCATGGGCGGTATCGGTCACACCTCTTGTCTGTACACCGACCAGGATAACCAGCCGGAACGCGTTGCCTTCTTCGGCGACAAGATGAAAACCGCGCGTATCCTGATCAACACCCCGGCTTCTCAGGGGGGCATCGGTGACCTTTACAACTTTAAACTCGCTCCGTCACTGACGCTGGGCTGCGGTTCCTGGGGGGGTAACTCCATCTCTGAAAACGTCGGTCCAAAACACCTGATCAACAAGAAAACTGTAGCGAAGCGAGCAGAAAACATGTTGTGGCATAAACTTCCGAAATCAATCTACTTCCGCCGTGGCTCACTGCCTATCGCGCTGGAAGAAGTAGCGACCGACGGGGCAAAACGCGCCTTCATTGTGACCGACCGCTACCTGTTCAATAACGGTTATGCAGACCAGATCACCTCCGTTCTGAAGTCTCACGGCATTGAAACAGAAGTCTTCTTTGAAGTTGAAGCGGACCCAACGCTGTCCATCGTGCGTAAAGGCGCTGAGCAGATGAACTCCTTCAAACCAGACGTGATCATCGCGCTGGGTGGGGGTTCACCGATGGATGCTGCGAAGATCATGTGGGTGCTGTACGAACATCCTGAAACTCATTTCGAAGACTTGGCGCTGCGCTTTATGGATATCCGTAAACGTATCTACAAGTTCCCGAAAATGGGCGTCAAAGCAAAAATGATTGCCGTGACCACCACCTCTGGTACTGGTTCAGAAGTAACACCGTTTGCGGTAGTGACCGACGACGTAACCGGCCAGAAATACCCACTGGCGGATTATGCGCTGACACCGGATATGGCGATCGTTGACGCCAACCTGGTGATGAACATGCCAAAATCCCTGTGCGCCTTCGGCGGCCTGGATGCGGTGACTCATGCGCTGGAAGCTTACGTTTCAGTACTGGCGAACGAATACTCTGATGGTCAGGCGCTGCAAGCGTTGAAACTGCTGAAAGAGTATCTGCCAGCCAGCTACAAAGAAGGTGCCAAGAACCCGGTAGCCCGTGAGCGCGTGCACAATGCCGCAACCATCGCCGGTATCGCGTTCGCCAACGCCTTCCTGGGGGTTTGCCACTCAATGGCCCACAAACTGGGCTCTGAGTTCCACATCCCACACGGTCTGGCCAACGCCATGCTGATCTCCAACGTTATTCGCTATAACGCGAACGACAACCCAACCAAGCAAACGGCATTCAGCCAGTACGACCGCCCGCAGGCTCGTCGTCGGTATGCTGAAATCGCTGACCACCTCGGTTTGGGCGCTCCAGGCGACCGTACCGCTCAGAAAATCGAGAAGTTGCTGACCTGGTTGGACGAGATCAAAGCCGAACTGGGCATCCCGGCATCAATCCGTGAAGCCGGTGTGACGGAAGCCGATTTCCTGGCGAAAGTTGACAAGCTGTCTGAAGACGCCTTTGACGACCAATGTACCGGCGCCAACCCGCGTTATCCGCTGATTGCAGAACTGAAGCAAATTATGCTGGATACCTTCTACGGCCGTAAGTTTAGTGAAGCAGAAGATGAAGAAGTTTTGGTAGCCCCTGTTGCGGCCAAAACAGAAAAAAAGACCAAAAAGTAACGGTTCATTGAGCCAATAAAAAAACCGCCGAAATGAAGTGAACCCCATTTATTG